>JBJSYX010000102.1:0-10626 GCA_046090005.1 Methylomonas sp.
GGTTTTCATCCGCAGTGCCGATGGTAATGCGTAAACAATTGCTCAATAAGCCGCCTTGTGCTGATAGGTTTTTAATCAACACGCCTTGATTTTTCAAGCAAATAAACACTTCGTCAGCGCTAATTTCGTGGGTTCTAATCAAAATAAAGTTAGCGGCGCTGGGATAAATGCTCAGGTTTTTAAATGTACTTAAAGCATCAATCATCAATAGTCGTTGCTGGCGAATTTGCTCGGTTTGTTGCAATAGAAAATCGCTGTGGTTTAAGGCAAATGTCGCCGTGGCTTGTGTCAGACTGTTAATGTTATAGGGCAGACGGATTTTGTTTAGCTCGCTAATTAACGCCGGAGGACCGGCCAAGAAACCTAAGCGTAAACCGGCTAAACCTAATTTAGACACGGTACGCATCACCAACAAATTTTCATAATTGTCTAGTTGATTGATAAAGCTGGCATCAGCAAACGGTGCATAAGCTTCATCAACTACCACCAAGCCTTTGCTAGTCTTAATGATGCTCAAAATATCGTCAGCTTTAAATAAATTACCGGTTGGATTGTTCGGATAGGCTAGAAAGATTAAAGCCGGTTGTTGATTTTCGATGGCGGCAAGCATGGCCGGCAGATCTAAATCAAAACTTTCTGCTAATAAAGGCACGCCGATATAACGCAAGCCTAAGCTATGAGCGACTTGTTTGTACATCACAAAGCCAGGCTCAGGTGCTAAAACGCTGGCATCGGCTTGTAAAGCCATTAATAAAATTTGGATGATTTCATCCGAACCGTTGCCGAGTAATAAGCCGGATTGTTCGGGAATTTGATTGCTGTTACGTAAAGCGCTGGCTAAAGCATGGGCTTCTGGATCAGGATAACGATTGATTGCACAGTCTTTTATGAGGGCTAACCATTCCGCTTTAATCGCTTCCGGCCAACAATAAGGGTTTTCCATGGCGTCCAGCTTAATGAGATTTTTGGCATCAGCGACTTTGTAAGCCGACATAGCTAAAACTTCTGGGCGAAAAAGACGATTGGCGATTGAGTTTGACATGGCTATAAAAGGCAAAAGATGGAAGGCAAAATCAAGGGCTCTGCCTTTTTAGCAAATTAAATTCTAAATTCAGCTGAACGAGCATGAGCAGTTAAGCTTTCGCCGCGGGCTAACACTGAAGCGATTTTTCCTAGTTGTTGAGCGCCTGCTGCTGAGCAATTAATTAAGCTACTGCGTTTTTGGAAATCGTAAACACCGAGTGGCGATGAATAACGCGCAGTGCTTGAAGTTGGTAAAACATGGTTAGGGCCGGCACAGTAATCGCCCAATGCTTCTGCTGTGTAACGACCTAAGAAAATCGCACCGGCGTTACGGATTTGATCACAAAGCAATTGCGGCTCTGCAACCGATAATTCCAAATGTTCTGGCGCAATCCGGTTGGTGATCTCGGCTGCTTGTTGTAAATCATTGACTTTGATAAATGCCCCCCGACCCAGCAATGAAGTGCGAATAATGTCAGCGCGTTCCATTTCGGGTAGTAGCTTGTTAATACTGGCTTCTACTTGATTCAAAAACTCAGCGTTATCGCTAATTAAAATTGCTTGGGCATTTTCATCGTGTTCAGCTTGTGAGAATAAATCCATCGCAATCCAATCAGGATTAGTCAAACCATCGCAGATAATCAAAATTTCTGAAGGGCCGGCAATCATGTCGATACCCACTTGACCAAATACCAACTTTTTCGCAGTGGCGACATAAATGTTGCCGGGGCCAACAATTTTATCCACTGCTGGAATCGTTTCTGTGCCGTAAGCCAATGCTGCTACCGCTTGTGCGCCGCCTATCGTAAAAACACGATCTACGCCAGCCACATGAGCAGCCGCTAAAACTAAAGGATTAGTTTCGCCATTCGGCGTTGGAACTACCATGATTAATTCACCAACCCCTGCCACTTTAGCTGGGATGGCGTTCATTAACACCGATGATGGATAAGCGGCTTTACCACCAGGGACATAAAGGCCTGCTTTGTCCAAGGCAGTGACTTTTTGACCTAATACCGTGCCATCATTCTCGGTATATTGCCAAGATTGTAGTTTTTGCTGTTCGGCATAAGCGCGAACTCGGTTGGCGGCACTTTGTAAAGCAACCGCTTGTTCGCTAGGCAAACTATTCCAAGCGTCTAATAAGGCTCGTTGGTCAAGTTCTAAATCGGCAGCTTGTTTAAATTGGCAGTGATCGAAACGGTTGGTGTAATCAATCAGAGCTTGATCGCCGCGTTGGCGGACATCCGCAATAATTTCCAGAACCCGTTGGTGTATCTGCAAATCATCGGCGGCATCCCAAGCCAATAGGCTTTGCAGTTGCTGGTTAAAATCGGCAGTATTGGCGTCAAGGCGAGTCATAGAAATGGCTGTCATCGGTTTACCGTTGGGCTAAAGTGATTTCAAGTTGGTCAATTAAAGCTTGAATAGCTTGGTGCTTCATTTTCATCGAAGCTTTATTAACTACCAAGCGCGAAGTGATGTTGGTAATCAATTCGCGAGGTTCCAAGCCATTGGCTTTTAAGGTGTTGCCGGTATCGACTAAATCAACAATGCAATCAGCTAGTCCAACTAGCGGTGCTAATTCCATAGAGCCGTACAATTTGATAATTTCGGCTTGCACGCCAAGATCGGCAAAATAACGCTGCGCGGTTTTAACGTATTTTGTCGCTACGCGGATACGACCTTGAATTTCTGGTGCATCAACCCGAGCCGCAGTCATTAAGCGGCAACCAGCGATGCCTAAATCTAATGGCTCGTAAAGACTGTCAGCACCATGCTCCATCAACACATCTTTGCCAGCAATCCCAAGGTCGGCAGCGCCGTATTCGACAAAAGTTGGTACGTCAGTCGCGCGGATGATGACTAATTGAACATCTGGGCGAGTGGTTGCCAAAATCAGCTTACGGCTTTTTTGTGGGTCATCAATCGGCGTAATGCCAGCTTCGGCTAAAAGAGGTAAGGCTTCTTCGTAGATGCGGCCTTTGGAAACAGCTATCGTTAACATAATGACAATACCCTAACGTGGAACGCGGCGAATGCTTGCGCCTAATTGTGTGAGTTTTTCTTCGATATGATCGTAACCACGGTCGATATGGTAAATCCGGTCAACCAAGGTTTCCCCGTCAGCGACTAATGCTGCTAATACTAAGCTGGCCGAGGCGCGTAAATCGGTTGCCATCACTGGCGCTGCTTTTAAGCGTTCGATACCAGTACAAATCGCAGTATTACCTTCAACTTTGATTTGTGCGCCCATGCGTTGAAGTTCTTGAACGTGCATGAAACGGTTTTCAAACACGGTTTCAGTGATTAAAGACACCCCTTCAGCAACGGCATTCAGCGCAGTAAATTGTGCTTGCATATCGGTTGGAAACGCTGGGTAGGGGGCCGTGCGTATAGTCACTGCTTTTGGACGTTTGCCGTGCATGTCCAATTCAATCCAGTTGTCACCGGTAGTGATTTCAGCGCCAGCTTCGCGTAATTTAACCAATACCGCATCAAGCGTGGAAGGGTCGGTGTTTTTTAATTTAACTCGGCCACGGCTAATCGCACCGGCAACCAAATAAGTGCCAGTTTCGATACGATCAGGCAGGATGTCGTAATGCAAGCTAGGAACGCCTAATCGTTCAACACCCTCAACCACCAAAATATCCGTGCCGATGCCGCTAATTTTTGCGCCCATAGCATTCAAAAAGTTTGCTAAATCCGATACTTCAGGTTCTTTAGCGGCATTTTCGATAATGGTTTTGCCTTCAGCCAAAGTTGCCGCCATCAAGATATTTTCGGTACCGGTAACAGTGATTTTGTCCAACACCAAATGACAACCTTTAAGACGTTTGACTTTGGCATGGATAAAGCCTGACTCAACTTGAATATCGGCGCCCATTTTAATCAACGAGTCGATATGAATATCTACCGGACGGGAACCAATCGCACAGCCACCCGGTAGTGAAACATGGGCTTCACCAAAACGCGCTAACAAAGGTCCCAGTACCAAAATCGAAGCGCGCATGGTTTTTACCAATTCGTAAGGTGCTTCGTATTTATTGATTGTGCTTGAATCGACTTCGATATTCATCTTTTCGTCGACCATTAAACCGATGCCCATTTGACCGAGTAATTCCATCGTGGTGGTTATATCGTGTAAATGCGGGATATTACCTACGCTGACTGGGGTATCGGATAACAAAGTGGCTGCCAAAATAGGTAAGGCGGCATTTTTGGCGCCTGAAATGCGCAGTTCACCGGAAAGAGGTTCTCCGCCGGAG
Organism: Methylomonas sp.; assembly: GCA_046090005.1. Lineage (GTDB taxonomy): Bacteria > Pseudomonadota > Gammaproteobacteria > Methylococcales > Methylomonadaceae > Methylomonas. The sequence goes on from JBJSYX010000102.1 coordinate 4,293, forward strand.
ATGAGTAATTTGTCCATGGGATTCGCTAGTTGATTGTTAGTGAGGCAAGGGCGATGAGGCGCCGTCGCTGCTGAAATATTCGCTGTCTTGTAAGCCGCTAAGCTTGGCGAGTGCGAGTAATTGTTCGGGAATATGTTTGAAACTGAGTTTGACTCTGCTCATTCGGCTGAGTTTTATCCATTCAATCATCAACGCCAAGCCAGCGCTATCACTGGCTTGGAGTTTGGATAGGTCTATGCAGACACGATCCATGCCGCGCAGAAATCTAAAAGATTGCGGGCTATGTTTGTCGATGCTGGCAAAGGTAAGGCTACCTTCCAGTATGTAATAGCCCGGCGCTTGTTCGGTTAAACGTAGCTTTGGCATTATTTGCCTTCCGCCTTGTTGAGCATAAATTTGCCAATCATTTCTTCCAGAATAATTGCTGAGCTGACATTGTCGATTTTGCTTTTGTCTTTCAAAAAGTCGCCAGTAATCCCTGGACCTGGATCAATGCTGATGTATTGCTCGCCGAGTAAGCCGGCGGTATAAATGCTGGCACCGGAGTCGTCGGGTAAATTGTTATATTTTGAATCAATTTGCATTTCAACTACCGATTCATGGGTTTCTTTATCCAAGCTAATCGATGAAACACGACCAATTCGAACCCCAGCAACAGAAACGGGTGACTTAATTTTTAACCCGCCTGAGTTTTGAAAATGCGCAATCACGGTATAGGTCTCGTCGCTGCTATAAGAGCCAAGATTGCTGATTTGTAGTGCCATGTAAAACAAGGCGGCAATACCGGTGGCGACAAAAAGACCGACGAGAGTGTCTTGGGTCTTGGAATGCTGCATGTTAAATATCTCCAAACATGAGTGCGGTTAAAATGAAATCAAGGCCTAAAATTGAGAATGCTGAGTTGACCACGGTTCTAGTGGTCGCGCGGCTTACACCTTCGGCAGTGGGGATGGCGTCATAGCCTTCAAATAAAGCAATCCAGGATACGACAAAGCCAAAGACGATGCTTTTAATCACGCCATTGATAATATCCTCTTGAAAATCAATGTTGGCCTGCATTTGTGCCCAGAAGGCGCCGTCATCAACACCCAGCATCCCGACGCCAACTAAGTGACCGCCGATAACACCTACCGCACTAAATAAGGCCGCCAATAGGGGGGTAGATATAAAACCGGCTAAAAAACGCGGTGAGATGATGCGCTTGATCGGGTCAACCGCCATCATTTCCATGCCTGATAATTGTTCGGTAGCTTTCATCAAGCCAATTTCTGCGGTGAGTGCTGAACCTGCTCGGCCTGCGAATAATAAAGCAGAAACCACTGGGCCAAGTTCACGAACCAGTGAGGCTGCAACCATAACCCCTAATGATTCTTCAGCCCCAAAATCGGACAAGGTATAAAACCCTTGCAAGCCTAATACCATGCCAACGAATAAGCCGGAAATGGTGATAATCAGAAATGACAGAACACCTACTGAATAAATTTGTTTAATCAGTAAATTGGGGCGAGGGATAACGTCGCTGATGCCTGTCAGAGTGTGGCCTAAAAATAGTGTGCTTCTACCTAACTTAGCGAAACTGCTACGTGTCGCTTTGCCTAGATTTTCTAAAAATTCAAACATGATCAATTCGCTGTCGGTTAGTGGGACGATAATAAATCGTCTAGGTAATCAGGGGCTGGGTATTGGAATGGAACAGGCCCATCAGCATTACCATTCATAAATTGTTGTACCCACTCTGAATCTGAATCAGCGAGTTGTTGCGGTGTGCCTTGGCCAACGATTTTGCCTTCGGATAGCACATAAATGTAATCGGCGATGGCGGCAGTTTCTTGTACGTCATGTGAAACAATAATGCTGGTTAGGCCGAGTGCAACATTGAGTGATTTGATCAAATGTACCAAAGCGCCCATTGAAATCGGATCTTGGCCAGTAAATGGTTCGTCATACATAATCATCAAAGGATCAAGCGCAATTGCTCGGGCTAATGCTACCCGTCTGGCCATGCCGCCGGATAATTCGCTGGGCATTAAATCACGCGCACCGCGCAAGCCAACCGCGTGTAATTTCATTAGCACCAAGGTTCGAATCATTGATTCAGGTAAATGCGTGTGTTCGCGTAATGGAAAGGCGACGTTATCAAACACATTCATATCGGTTAACAGCGCACCGCTTTGAAACAACATCCCCATGCGTTTACGCAAATTGAATAAATCCTTGCTTTTCAGGCTATGTACATTTTGACCATCGACATGAATTTGACCTTGTTCAGGGCTTAATTGACCGCCGATCAATTTTAATAAAGTGGTTTTACCTGTGCCGCTTGGGCCCATGATGGCAGTGACTTTGCCGCGTTCGATGTCCAGACTAATGTCGTCAAAAATTTTCCTCGAACCACGAGAGAAGCTGAGATTTTTAATGGAGACGATATTTTTTTCAGGACTTTCGCTGTTAGCCATGTGGCAAAAATTTGGGAATGATTTAGATTGGAAGCTGGCTATTTTCTATGAGGCATCAAGCCTAAGTCAATGACCTGGATGAAAAGATGATGAATAACATGCAATAATAGTTCCTGTTTTTTAAGGTTTTAGCGATGTGAGGCTAGGTTAAGTGGGGCAAGATCAAAATATTCAGACATTGGCTTTAGCGGTGATTCATGCCGAGGCACAAGCTGTTATTGCACTTGCTGAACAGATTAATCAACAGTTTGTTCACGCTTGTCACTTAATGTTGGCATGTAAAGGTCGGGTTGTGGTAATTGGAATGGGGAAATCGGGGCATATCGGTGGCAAGATTGCCGCGACTTTGGCTAGTACCGGTACTCCGGCTTTTTTTGTCCATCCAGGTGAAGCCAGTCATGGTGATTTGGGTATGATTACTCGTCAAGATGTGGTGTTGGCATTATCTAACTCTGGCGAAACGGGTGAAATTTTAACCATTTTGCCGTTAATTAAACGCCTAGGTGTGCCATTAATTGCTATGACCGGTCAGCCCGAGTCAACCTTGGCGAAATTGGCAACCGTTCATATCAATGTGGCTGTTCAGCAAGAGGCTTGTCCTTTGGGTTTGGCACCGACTTCTAGTACTACAGCTGCGTTAGTAATGGGCGATGCTTTAGCTGTGTCATTACTTGAAACCAAAGGCTTTACCCGTGATGACTTTGCTCTATCACATCCCGGTGGTAGTTTAGGTAAACGCTTACTATTGAAAGTGGCTGATGTCATGCACGCTGGAAATGAGGTGCCGGCTGTGAATAGTTTGGCCTTAGTTAGCGCTGCCTTACTGGAAATGACCAATAAAAAGTTGGGTATGACTGCGGTTATTGATGATTATTTGCAAGTATTAGGTATCTTTACTGATGGTGATTTACGCCGCATGTTAGAAAAAGGTTTAGATATACGTTCTACTCCGATTCATCAAGTGATGACAGCGTCATGCGCTACGATTAGTGCTGATTTGTTGGCGGTTGAAGCCATGCAGATTATGGAAACCAAAAAAATTAATGCTTTATTAGTCGTCGATCATCAGCGAAAACTGCAAGGTGCTTTGAATATGCATGACTTGCTGCGTGCAGGAATTGTTTAGGTGAATGTGATGTTTGATCTAACGATAGCCCAGATTGAAAAAATTAAACAGCTTAAGTTGTTGATTCTCGACGTTGATGGTGTATTAACCGATGGTCGCTTGTTTTTCGATCAACAAGGTAATGAGTACAAATGCTTTCATGCTCGTGATGGTCATGGGCTGAAATTATTAAAGCAAGCTGGCGTTGAAATTGCTGTGATTTCTGGTCGTAGTTCGGCTACCGTTGCTTTACGGATGAAAAACTTAGGTATAGAGCATGTTTATCAAGGCCATGAAAACAAGCGAATGGCATTTCAAGAGATCTTGCAGAATCTGCAATTAAGTCCAAATCAAGCGGCGCATGTCGGTGATGATTTGCTGGACTTACCGATTATGACCCAAGTAGGCTTTGCGATTGCCGTGCAAGATGCCAATTTTGCTGTTAAACAATATGCTGATTGGTGCACCCAAACTTTAGGCGGCCAAGGTGCAGTGCGAGAAGTGTGCGATTTGATTATGCAGGTACAAGGTTCGTTCGATAAGGTGTTGCAAGGTTATCTATGAGGGTTTTGTATGAAATCCGTTTCTATTTGTTAATTGCTGTGTTCGCTTTGTTGTCATGGTGGCTGGCGCAGACCAATCAGGAACGCCAAGCCGCAGTCAAACTGGCTGAGAATAGTCCGGATTTATTTAGCATCGGCTATTACAAATTACGCATGGATATTAATGGCTTGCCTAAGAGTGAATTAGTCGCTGATAGCATGCAGCATTATAGTAAAGACGGTTCTAGTCATTTGCAAAAGCCAGTGATGACTTTATATAAAGTCAATCAATCGCCTTGGGTGATTAAATCGGAAACCGGCATTATGGCGGGTGATGGTGATAATCTTCAATTGAATGGCAAAGCTTTTATTAGCCGCGATGCTTATGGTGGAAACAGCCCATTAAGTATTGATACGGCAGATTTACGGGTTAAATTATCAACCCATTTTGCAGAAACCCAGGCGAGCACGGAGCTGATTAGCCCGCCTAATAAAACATCAGGTAAGGGCATGGAGGTGACGTTTGACAGTCCAATTCACCTGAAATTGTTGTCCACAGTAAAAGGGCGTTATGAACTTAATAAGTAAAATTACAGGCTTGTTACTGGTATTGTTGTCCAGTCAGGTGTTGGCTTTGGATACAGATTCACAACAACCGATTTATATTGATTCCGATAATGCGGTTTATGATGAAAAGATGCAAATCAGCACCTATACCGGTCATGTTATTGCCACTCAAGGCTCGATTAAGATTGATGGCGATAAATTGGTTGTGTATTTAAAAGACGGTGCTATAGACAAATTGATCGCTACGGGGCAACCGTCAAAATTTAAGCAACTACCCGCAGTTGGTAAAGATGAGATGTTTGGGGAAGGTTTGACCAACGAATTTTACCCAGATAAAAATTTGCTGATTTTTATGAAAAACGCTTCGGTTTGGCAGGGCGATGCCAAGCAATCCAGCGACTATATTCAATACGATACTAAAAATTCGGTACTTAAAGCCGGTGAGCCAAGTTCTGATGGCAAACGTGTGCATTCGGTAATCAAACCCAAAACCCAGCAAGCGCAAAAGGCGCAATGATATGACGCGATTAATTGCTGACAATCTATATAAAAGCTATAACAAACGCAACGTTGTTGCTGGAGTTAGTTTCCAGGTTAATACTGGCGAGATTGTAGGTTTGTTGGGGCCCAATGGTGCAGGCAAAACTACTAGTTTTTACATGTTAGTCGGTTTGGTTCAAGCGGAAAAAGGCGAGATTTTTCTGGATGATTTAAGTATTACGAATCATCCAATGCACAGGCGAGCTAGGTTAGGGATTGGTTATTTGGCGCAAGAGGCATCGGTTTTTCGTAAATTAAGCGTTGCTGATAATTTGCGGGCGGTGCTGCAAATGCGTGATGATTTAAACAATTCGCAAATCGAGTTAATGATTGACGAATTGCTGGCCGAATTTGGCATTGGTCATTTACGTAATCAAATGGCTTTGGGGTTGTCGGGGGGTGAACGACGCCGAGTTGAAATTGCAAGGGCTTTAGCCTCAGAGCCGCAATTTATTTTGTTGGATGAGCCTTTTGCAGGTGTCGATCCGATTTCAGTATTGGATTTGCAGAAAATTATTGCTCATCTAAAGCATCGGGGGATTGGTATTCTGATTACCGAGCATAAAGTGAGAGAAACCTTGGAAATTTGTGATCGGGCTTATATTTTGAACGAAGGTCAAGTCATTGCTGAAGGCCAAGCTGAAGCATTGGTTAATAATGAAGAAGTGCGCCGCGTTTATTTGGGTGAGAAATTCAGCTTATAAGCTGGAGTGATTATGAAACAGTCCTTACAACTCCGTATTGGTCAAAGTCTAACCATGACCCCTCAGTTGCAGCAGGCGATTAAGCTGTTGCAGATGTCGACGTTAGACCTGCAACAAGAAATCCAGCAAGCGCTTGAGTCAAACATGATGCTGGAAGTGGATGAGGACGATTTGCAAAGCACGGAGCCGCGTGAGAAAAAAATTGATAACAGCGATCAAGTCACTAGCGAAGGCTCGCAAACTGATATTCCCGATGAATTGCCTGTTGATGTTAGTTGGGATGATGTTTATGACACCAGTTCAACCCTTGGCGAAGAGGTGGGGGAACAGCTAGAGGTTACAGATGTAATGCGTTCATGCTCGGAAACTGTGCGTGATCATCTGCGTTGGCAGTTAGAGATGATTCCAATTTCTGAGCGG
>JBJSYX010000103.1:0-4896 GCA_046090005.1 Methylomonas sp.
TGTGGCGAAATCGCGGTTGGATGGTTGTGAGTTTCGACTTTCATCAAAATATGCGCTGGCTCTTCAACGTAATCGTAGGCATGGCTGATCGCATCACGAATAAAGACTCGAGCTGTTGAGCCTTCCATCACTGAAGCGTTATCGCTATAAGCTGACAAAATCCCTTGCGGGTTTTGGGTGTGAGTATTACGAATCATGGCGAACAAGGATTTTGCTTGTTCTTCGCCGTCGATAGTCCAGCTGGCGTTGAAAATTTTGTGACGGCAATGCTCAGAGTTGGCTTGAGCGAACATCATCAACTCAACATCAGTCGGGTTACGGCCTAGTTGGCTAAAGCTGGCGGTCAAATAATCAATTTCATCAGCCGATAATGCCAAGCCTAAGCGGGTGTTAGCTTGAACTAAAGCCTCGCGGCCTTGTTCAATAATCGCCACAGTTTGTAAAGGCTGTGGGTCATGCGCAGCAAATAGGTTTAATTCAGCCGCATCGGTAACCACTTGTTGGGTCATACGATCATGCAACAAAGCCGCTACCGCTTGTTGACTATCAGCCGATAAAACTTGATTACTGGCGATTGTGTATTCAATGCCGCGTTCGATGCGTTTAACGCTAGAAAAACCACAGCGTTCGGCAATTTCTGAAGCTTTACTCGACCAAGGCGAAATCGTGCCTAAACGTGGTACTACCCACAGTTTGCTACCGTTTAATTCGGCAATCGGATCAGCAAAGCCATAATCCAACAAGCGTTGTAGCATAGCTTGTTGCTCGTCGCTCAGTGCGCCATCAAGTTGTACAAAGTGTTGGTAACGGGCGCTGATAGCCGAAATTCGACTATCAATCGCTTGAAGTTCGGTCAGCAATTTTTCAATGCGGAAACGGGAAAGTGCGGAGGTTCCTGGAATGGTCAACATGTCAGCCTTGGAATCGTGGGTAAAGCGAGTTGCGAAAGTGTGAAATTAAATCGCCCGTTAAACGGGCGATTGTTGATTAAATATTGTTCAAACCGGTTATGGCACCGATTTATCACCCGCACCGGCGGGCGTTGCTAAATCCTGATTAATCGCTTCGGCAATTAATTTAAGTAAGTTGGTGGCAATTGAATTGGATAAGCTTTTGCCATCGCTATCCTGAATCGTGACTTCGGTGGATTGCGGAGCAATTTCTTGCAGGGTAATCCGGTATTCTTGTTCGTTACTAGGGTCTTCACCGAACATAAAGTTCAGCTCATCCCAAAAATCTTTGTCTTCAGCTTTAACCGCATGAGGATCAAATTTGATATAGAAATAACCTTTATCAATATTGCGTTCGACAATTTCCAGCTTTTGCCGACTCAAAGCACGACCGACTAAACGTGCCGATTGAGTTTGTGATTGGTCGATTTGTAAACTACTGACACCAGAACCAGCCGCTTTTGCTGGCGGCGTTTTAGTTTCGGACTCGGCTTTTTTCACTGGTGTTGCCGCAGTAACTTGAGCTTCTTTAGTGGCTTGAGCCACCGCAGCAGCGGCCATTTGCTCTGGGGTACGTCCATTTGCCACAGGCATGGCTAATGATGCGGTTTTGGCTTTTAAATCATCGGGAATGATTAAAGGCGCGATTTCTGATCTAAATTGATAATCGCGCTCTTTATCAGGAAACCAGCTCTTAATAGTGCTACATGCTGTACTGAATTGCAGCAATACCAATATCGCTAAGCCTCTATTAATGATGGTTTTATTCATGCTGTGATAACACCTGCTTGCTGCATTGCCTTGCGAACAGTGGCTTCGCATTCTGGACTTAGCCAAGTTAGCGGTAAACGAATCCCTTTGCCCATCAAGCCCATTTCAGCAACAGCCCATTTCACCGGAATTGGATTGGATTGAATGAATAAATCGTTATGCAAACCAGTTAACTTAGCATCAATTTCTGCGGCTAGCTCAGCTTCGCCATTGATAGCGGCCATCAACATTTCGTGAACCAATTTGGGTGCCACATTACCGCTGACAGTGATACTGCCATTACCACCTAATAAGCAAAATTCGCGGCTAGTGGCATCATCACCGGTATAAATCGCGAAATCATCACCGACTAAATCACGAATTTGTTTAACGCGCTCCAATTTGCCGGTAGCTTCTTTAACGCCAACGATATTGTTGATTTTAGCCAAACGACCCACCGTTTCCGGCAACATATCGCAAGCAGTACGGCCAGGGACGTTATAGAGAATTTGTGGAATATCGACGGCTTCGGCAATCGCCTTGTAATGCAGATATAAACCTTCTTGAGTGGGTTTGTTGTAGTACGGTGTGACTAACAAACAGGCATCAGCACCGGCTTGTTTGGCTCGTTGCGTTAATTGAATGGCTTCGCGAGTACAATTAGCACCGGTGCCAGCAATCACTGGAATCCGGCCAGCGACCGTATCTACCGTCAATTTAATGACTTGGCAGTGTTCATCTTCATCTAAGGTTGCCGATTCACCAGTGGTGCCTACTGCAACTAAGGCATCTGTGCCTTGCTCGATATGGAATTCAATCAGCTTTTTAAGGCTAACTTCGTCCACCGCACCGTCCTCGGTCATTGGGGTTACTAGGGCAACGATACTACCTTGAATCATGCAATTCTCTCATTCGGGTGATACAAAACTAGGTCATTATAACAAGCTAAACTCGAAAACCCAGTTATTCAAGCGCATAACTACCTCATCGTCACAATTAACAAGCTGGGAAATATTGCTGTAAAGTTTCCCTAAGGCATTATTCCTGTTCAAACTCAGCATTTCCAAATTTTAGAACTCGGCAGTTTTCTTTGACAGATCGCTGCAAAGTATCATCAAAGCCATCGCGATTTGACGTAGCTTGAATCTCAACCGAAATTTTCACATCAACGCCCAATTTAGATGTGAACTGCTCGACGACCTCATCGACAATCGTTGCGAAATCCATTTTTGCCTTGACGGGATCAAGATTGATCGTGGCGTAAAAATGTTTTTTTGCTGTTGATTGGACTGGTGGAAGTGCACCTGGCGGTGGTGGAGTAGTAATCTCTTTACCGTCTTTACCATTCTCGCCACCACCCGGTGGCTGTTCTGGCGGTATAACCATAATAGGTTTTAGCGAATCGTTGTATCTCGCTGCAGCATCCTTGGCAATTAATAATGAAGATTCATCCAAAATGATGCTGGCACTGCCATCAAAGATGAATCCAAGATATTTATCATCTTGCTTGCCACTGGCAAAACCGAAAAAATCCTGCGAATGTAGGCCAAGATTGATGGCATTTTTAAAGACATCATCTTTAACCAGACGCGGTAAATAAAGGTAATGACAGCAATCCTGCCAGACCTTCAGAGCGCTTACCTCATGAGCATCGTCCTTAAAGTACCAACGCTGCAAAAGATTCATCAAATGGATAGGAGACCATTCATAAATTAGCCACTCTTCTTCCCGCAATCGATTTTCAATTTCCTGAACCAAATTGGTTGCTGTGGTGGATACGGTAATCACTTCCCAGTTCAATTGAGGCTTACCGGCAACAAAATCCTCAGTTGGTGCGATCAACCATTTATAGGTCTCGCGAATCATCTGGTTCAAGGCCTGTTCAGCACCTTCTTTATGACGCTTGGCTTGTTTGACCTGAAATAAGTCCAAATTTAGTTTTTCATTGGTTATGTCGGAAACAATAGACTGCCAGGCCAAAAACGTCCTACTCTGATCCCGTAACCGATTGGCAACATCAAAATCCGCGGCTAAAAAAATCAGTCGATTTTGCTTTTGACGCGGCTGATCCCCCCGGAATCGCAAGATTTGTTCAGCAGCCGTATAAGCCTGGTTATTGGCATCTTTGCTGTAGCAAGCTTGATTGATGGGTAATACAATCAATCGTGGGCCAACACCATATTCATCAGGCACATCCGCAGAAGTCGTAAATACGTGGATACCGGCGAAATGGTGATTGCTTCCAAATATCCGTCGCACCTGATCACGCAATAAAGGTTGTACATCGTCTTGATCACTGAGCTTTTGCTTGCGACTTTCCATCTCACGTCGCAAATTAGGCTTGGTGTCGAACCAGAACCGATTTTCTTCAGCATAAAGGTAATGCAGCCGATCACGTAGGCGATTCAGAACATCTTCAAACACACTGATGGTTTGACCAGGTTGGACACTACCCAGCAATACATTCTCTGTCTTGATACCACGAATACCCTGCGCAGATGAGGATGGTGCACTGCCTAAAAATATAGTTCTAGCAGCACGACGAGCAGCTTGTACACTGCCAAAACGGGTATCTTTACTATCAATATCGAATGGCTCTGAACGAGTACCATCAATTTCTCTCTCAATGATTGGCTCCCAACCTTGGGGTAAATAATGAATCGATTTATTTCGAACATTACTATCATCGAGCGGGATCGATCCAGGCATGATCAATGCATCGCGATTATCCGAATTCCAAAGCCTATGAATCACAATTGCCATGTATTGCAGCACACCACGCGTTCTTTGGAATTTATCCAAGGTTGACCAGTCCTCATAGAGACGATCAAAAATTTCTGGGTGAATAGGGTAAGACCGCAACAAACGATCTTCATAAGAATGATTTTGGGTATCTGTCGGAAATTTATTACCTCCCTGTCGATACAACTCGGCGAATTGCTGACAGACGAATTCTAATTCATGGGGTTCGCCCACGTTATCAAACAATCGTCGACGCACAATTTCAAACGATTCTTCGGTAGCGACAGGTTTCCAAACAGATTCAATTCTTGCAAAATACTTTTCAAGCGAGTTAAGTGTTCGTTGGCCATTATCACCACCCACTTCCAGATCAGACTCAGGCAAAGACGCTAACAATAATGCGTTTGGTACTGCTTTTAAAGCTTCCGTGAGTGCCTGAATAAAAGAGATATTG
>JBJSYX010000104.1:0-5541 GCA_046090005.1 Methylomonas sp.
TATCCAGCAAAAATTAGGCGAGTTAAACCGCGAAATTAAGAAAGCAACCTTGGTTGTGGCGGACGCTAATCAAAAACAAATCAACATTCCGTTAAACCGGATTGTGAAATTGACCCGACCTAATTCGATGGGGATTTTTGATAAAAGCCTTGAATATTTACATACCTTTATCACCTTCATTACCGATGAGCCGCGTGAAGCCAATACCGAAGGCGGTATCTTCCCTGCGATTTTTGGTACGGTGTTGATGGTGTTATTGATGGCGATTGTCGTAACCCCATTTGGTGTAATCGCGGCGGTTTATTTGCGTGAATATGCTAAACAAGGTTTTGTAACGCGGATTATTCGAATCGCGGTTAACAATCTGGCCGGTGTGCCGTCAATTGTTTACGGTGTATTTGGTTTAGGCTTTTTCGTTTACATTTTGGGTGGCAGTATTGACCGGATGTTTTTTCCAGAAGCGGCACCCGCACCGGTTTTTGGAACGCCGGGTTTATTATGGGCTTCATTAACCCTGGCTTTGTTGACCTTGCCAGTGGTCATTGTTGCCACCGAAGAAGGTTTATCGCGGATTCCTAAATCAATTCGTGAAGGCAGCTTGGCTTTAGGCGCAACCAAGGCTGAAACGCTGTGGCGTACCGTGTTACCGATGGCCAGTCCTGCGATTATGACCGGTTTGATTTTGGCGGTAGCGCGAGCCGCGGGTGAAGTAGCGCCGTTGATGTTGGTGGGTGTGGTTAAACTGGCACCAACCTTGCCGTTGGATGGTAATTTTCCTTATCTGCATCTGGATAGAAAGTTTATGCATTTAGGCTTCCATATTTACGATGTTGGCTTCCAAAGCCCGAACGTCGAAGCCGCGCGACCTTTGGTTTATGCGACCTCGTTATTATTGGTGATGGTGATTGTTGGCTTGAATATGTTTGCCATCGCTATCCGTAATAACCTGCGCGAAAAATACCGAGCTTTAGAAAATTAATAGTGCAATCACGTTCAAGACGATTGGATCAAAGACAATGACAACAGAACAAAAACGCAGTCACGGCATCGACATTAGTGCTTTAAACCGAGACGATAAATCTCATGGACAAATTGAGACTTGTATCAAAGTAGAAAATCTCGACCTTTTCTATGGCGAAAAACAAGCCTTGTTTGGGGTCAATATGGAAATGCCACGCAAAAAAGTCACCGCTTACATTGGCCCTAGTGGTTGCGGTAAATCGACTTTATTGCGCTGTATCAACCGGATGAATGATTTGGTTGATGGTGTATCGATTAAAGGCAAAATTTTGCTGGATAACGAAGATATTTACGATAAATCGGTCAATGTTGCCGCATTGCGTCGCCGCGTGGGGATGGTGTTTCAAAAGCCCAATCCATTTCCAAAAACCATTTATGAAAATGTTGCCTACGGATTAAGAATTCAAGGCATTAATGATCGTCACATTCTCGATGAAGTGGTGGAAAAATCATTACGCGGTGCTGCATTATGGGACGAGGTGAAAAATCGTCTTAATGACAATGCTTTAGGAATGTCGGGTGGTCAGCAACAGCGTTTAGTGATTGCGCGTGCGATTGCGATTGAACCAGAAGTGATTTTATTGGATGAACCGGCTTCCGCTTTGGATCCGATTTCAACCTTGAAAATCGAAGAATTAATTAATGAACTAAAAGAAAAATACACCATCGTTATCGTTACCAACAATATGCAACAGGCTGCACGGGTTTCTGATTACACCGCCTTTATGTACATGGGCGAATTGATTGAGTTCGGTGAAACTAGCGAGTTGTTCACCAACCCAGCCAAAAAACAAACAGAAGACTACATCACTGGTCGATACGGTTAAGGAGTTAAGGCGATGGATAACAATAAAATCAAACAACACATTTCTCGTCAATTCAACGAAGAGATGGAAGATATTCGTAACAAAGTGTTGGCGATGGGCGGTTTGGTCGAACAACAAGTGGATTTGGCGACCAAAGCTTTCATGGGTTACGACATGGAAAGTGCCGAGCGTGTGGTGCAACAAGATCAATTGGTGAATGATTTAGAAAAAAACATTGACCACGAATGTACTGAAATTATGGCAAAACGCCAGCCAGCAGCGTTCGATTTACGGATGTTAATTGCCACTATCAAAATCATTACTGATTTAGAGCGGATTGGTGACGAAGCGGCGCGAATCGCCAAAATGACCATGCGTTTGGAAGGTGCGGATTTTTACCAAGACAAATACTATGAAATCGAGCATTTGTTAGAAATGGTTAAAGAAATGCTCAATGGTGCTTTGGATGCTTACGCCCGTACCGACATCGACGAAGTCATTGCCATCACCGGCCAAGATGCCAAAGTTGATCGTGAATACACCAGTATCACTCGTCAATTGATTACCCAAATGATGGAAAATCCAAGAAACATTACCCGTGCTTTGGATATGTTGTGGACAGCAAGAGCCTTAGAACGTATTGGTGACCATACCTGTAATGTTTGTGAGCATGTGATTTACATGGTTAAAGGCAAAGACGTTCGTCACCTTAGCCGTGAAGAATTAGAACAAACAGTTAACGCTAGTCGTTAAATGATTCAGCCATCTTCGCCGCCGGTGAAGATGGCTGTTCTCAAATCCCCGCGTGAATCACTTTTCTGCCCCACTTGATTTAATCAACGGCAAAGTCGACCTAAGCCACGGTGGTGGCGGACGAGCGATGGCGCAATTGATTGATTCGCTATTCATTAAGCACTTCGATAATCCGCTGCTTAGACAGCGCAACGATCAAGCCTTATTTACCCCACCGACTGGTCGCTTAGTCATCAGCACCGATGGCCATGTAATTTCGCCGCTATTTTTCCCCGGTGGTGATATTGGCTCTTTAGCCGTGCATGGCACCATTAACGATGTCGCCATGTCGGGTGCGAAACCTTTGTATCTAGCTGCGGGCTTTATTCTCGAAGAAGGTTTGCCGTTGGCAGATTTAGAAAAAATCGTTAGCAGCATGGCTAGTGCCGCCAATAAAGCGGCTGTGCCGATTATCACCGGCGACACCAAAGTGGTTGAAGGGGGTAAATGTGATGGTGTGTTTATCACCACCACCGGTATTGGCGTAGTGGCTGATGGCATAGACATTTCTTCTGAACGCGCCGAAGCAGGTTGTAAGATTTTAGTCAGCGGCAGCTTGGGTGATCATGGCATTGCCATCATGGCTAGTCGGGAAAACCTGCAATTTGAAACTGCGATGGTTTCTGACTCTGCCGCCTTGCATGGGTTAGTTGCCGATATGCTGGCAGTTGCCCCCAATGCCATTCGCTGTTTACGCGATCCCACCCGAGGTGGTTTGGCAGCGGTGTTAAATGAATTAGCCCAGCAATCGAGAGTTGGGATGGTGATTGAGGAAGCCAAAATCCCGGTCAAAGCCGAGGTCAAAGCGGCTTGTGAAATTCTTGGGCTTGATCCTTTGTTTGTTGCTAATGAAGGTAAATTGGTTTGTATCTGCGAAGCATCCGCAGCTGAGTGGGTACTAAATGCGATGCGCCAACATCCATTAGGCCAAGATGCTGCCATGATTGGTGAAGTCATCGCCGACCCGCTGTGTTTCGTGCAAATGATCACAGCGTTTGGTGGTCGGCGGATGGTGGATTGGCCAGTCGGCGAGCAGTTGCCGAGGATTTGTTAATTAAACCAACGCATAAGCCGCTGAATTTAACTCAGTCGGCCTTTCCAGCATCAAATCCGCCAACAACTTAGCCGAAGCCGGCCCCATCACCAAACCGTTTCTAAAATGACCGACGTTAATCCCTAAATTGCTAATTTGTGGATGTAAGCCGATATAAGGAATCCCTTGCGGTGAACCGGGACGTAAGCCGGCCCAATGATGACAAACCGGATAGCGCTTTAAATCCGGCATTAACTCGATAGCAAATTGATATAACTGCTGTTTGGCTTGTTCACTGGTGGTTTTATCAAACCCCACATCTTCCACCGTGCTTCCGGCCAAAATTTTACCGTCACGGCGGGGGATTAAATAACGGTCACCATCCAGCACCATTTTGTCTAATGTATCTGGCAAAGCGTCAAACAACAGCATTTGGCCTTTCACTGGCTTAATCGGCAAATTTAAACCCGCTTGCGGTAATAAATCTTCTAAAAAATCCGCCATCCAAGCGCCGGTAGTCACCACCAAATGCTTGAGGTTAAAAGTTTGCTCCGCAGTTTCCACTCGCTCAACCTGATGATTGTTAATCACAACCCGCCGAACATCGGCATGTTCGACAAACTTAACCCCCAATTGCCGCAAATAAGCGATTAAGGACTTTAATAAGCGTGGATTACGGATTTGAGCAATCTCTGGCAACCATAATGGCTGTTGCCAATTGCTATTCAATCCGGCGCAATCGACTGATGAAGCGGTTTGATAAGCAACCCCGCGCTGTTGGCACCATTTGATTGCCTGTTCAAAATCGGGATTTTGGCAAATCAACATGCCGCAATCGCGCCATTCTGGATCAATCCCTGTGGCAGTCAGTAGTTCCCTATTTAATAGCGGATACTGTTTTATACTTTGCACCACCAAATCGGAAATCGCTGCCGCTTGCCGCCAAGGATAAATCGGCAACAAAATGCCACCGCCAGCCCAAGACGATTCCTGACCAATGCCGGATTTATCGACAACTGTGACCTCGTGCCCAGCCAAAACCAACTCACGCGCCGTCAACAAACCGCTAATGCCGCCACCAATAATCAGTATTTCTGTGTTTACCATCGTGAAATTTAAAAGGCCATAATTGAGTCTACACAAACTACAAAGCCAGAAAAACAGCTGGGTAGCGTATGTCGTTGTCTAAGTGCAAATTTTAAACTAAATGTTGTTTTCTTCTGACAAATCGCCATCTAAGATTACATTTATTTTGCAAGTTATTGATATAAGTCAATTTTTTTAAATGAAAAAAATAATCTCAAAACTTGAATGGCTTTGATTTTACTGTTAGTATCCGCACCGTAAACCAATTCTGTGTTGCTATAAAGCAAAAAGCAGTTTTTACAATAATAACCCTTGGGGGGAAACACACAATGACATTCAATAAAAACAAATTGGCACTGGGCCTTGCTACAGCCGCTTTATCAGCAGCATTCATTGCTCCACAAGCACAAGCGGCGGATCGTTCAGCTGACGCTGCGGCTAGAAAAACCGAAGCTTTAGAAATGAAAATGCAAGAAATGGCAGCTACTATGGCGGCTATGCAAGCCGAATTGAGCCGCGTTAAAGCTGCGTCAACTGAAGCAACGACTGCAAGCGCTAAAGTTCAAGAGTTGGATCAGTGGATGGCATCGGTGAAATCAACGCCAGAAGCGGCTTCTGCGAAAGAACATTTAGTAGCAGTTCGTAGTGGTTTTGCAAATCTTGATCACTCACGAAGCGCTGCTGATCCATTAGGTGGTGATACAGCTGGTAGTTTATTAAGCAATAACAACAACAACCAAGGTTTCTATTTCGGTGGTGCATTTGACTATAACGTCAACAATGACTTATTTGGCTTAATGGACG
>JBJSYX010000105.1:0-2198 GCA_046090005.1 Methylomonas sp.
GATTTATAGCAAGCCTCTTCACTTCTGATCAGCGGATGAAATTTGGCAGGAAGTTCATCACCGTATTCTTGTAGATATTTTTGAAAATTCTGCTTAATCATTGGGTCATCTTCACAGTGTGTAGTGATGATAGTCGGAGAATAATGAAAGACGTCTTCCAATGCTTGAGGATCATCAACTAACATATCGCCTGTAGAAGAACCCATAAAGATTTTTACGCCACAGATTGTTTCTGGATTAACGCGTTTTATTTCTTCGATGTTGTTATTTGTGGTGCCCAAATAGAAAGAATAATTTGCCAAGGAAGATTGGGCTGCAATAGCATACTTTTCTTCTAATTTTTCTATGGTTACGGCACTAGGCACGGTATTCGGCATTTCCATGAATGTAGTCGTTCCTCCAGCTACAGCTGCAAGAGATTCAGTGAAAATAGTTGCTTTATGAGTCAATCCGGGCTCTCTAAAATGCACTTGATCATCGATACAGCCAGGTAGAATGTATTTTCCCTCACAGTTGATTTCTTCTGTCGCTTCATCTATTTGAAGAGATGTGCCAATACGCTCAATGCGCCCATTTTTAATGTAAATATCTCCGTAAAAGGATTTTCCTTCATTAACAATTAATCCGTTTCGTAAAATATAATTCATAGGTCCATTTTTCTCATTTTCCAAACACCAAGAAACGCTTCTTTACAAATGCTGGTGCTCCTTTTAGATTCTCCAAACAGTCTATCGATAAACGTAATGGGAATTTCTTTGACTTTAAAACCATGTTTGATGGCCGCGTATTTCATGCAAATTTGAAAGGCATAACCTTTAAATGTTACGTTTTCGAGTTTGATGCTCTTCAGAACAGCTAACTTGTAACACTTGAAACCGGCAGTTGTGTCTCTTACTCCGATAAACAAAATAGTGCGTACGTAAACACTAGCAAAGAAAGACATTAACAAACGTTTTCTATCCCAGTTTTTTACTTTCCCGCCTTTAACATAACGTGAGCCAATTGCCAAATCGGCACCTTCAAGACATGTTTTTCTGAGTCGAACGAGGTCTTTTGGGTCATGGGAAAAGTCACAGTCCATCTCAAACACTAGTGGATAATTGCGCGCTATTGCCCAACGAAAACCATGTATATAAGCCGTTCCTAATCCCAGTTTACCACTTCGTTCTTCTAGGTGTATTTGATCCGGGAATTTTGCTTTTAATTCTTTGATTTTCAAAGCGGTTCCATCTGGAGAATGGTCATCAACAAAAAGCACGTCGAAGCGCTCGGGCAATTGCATGATAGCAGTTACCATTTTCTCAACGTTTTCGATTTCGTTGTATGTCGGGATAATAACTAGGGAATCAGTTGCCATCTGCTGAACGAAGATACATAATTAACTTAAGGGTTTATGCAACACGCCGTCATTTAGCAAATTTTTGCAGCCTAAAATAAAAAAACCGCCATTTAGGTGGCGGTTTTCCAATAATGAATCAATGATTTTATGCTTCTTCGTCCTCATCATCGTCACCTGCATCTGCTCCTTTAACAGCTCCACGAGCCATTTTAACAGCAACTACAACTGCGTTAGCAGGATCTAGAAACGTAACACCAGGAATTTCGATTTTTCCTACGCGAATGGATTGACCAATACGCAATTTGGTGATGTCCAATGTAATAGCATCCGGAAGATCTTTCGGAAGACCTAAACATTGTAAGTTTCTGAAAACGGTCATCAACTTACCACCAGCCATAACACCTCTTGAAGAACCAATGATTCTTACAGGAAGTTTAACTTTAACTGGTTTGTTTTCGTCCAACTGAAGAAAGTCAACGTGTTGAATCGTGTCTTTCGTTGGGTGTTGTTGCAATTCTTGGATGATTCCTACACTTTTCTTTCCTTCGATATTCAATTCAACTTGAAATACTTCTGGAGAGTAAACGATTTTGTCCAAATCTGTTCGCTTTACTGAAAAGTGAGTTTGTACACCCTGACCGTAAAGCACACAAGGAACTAAACCAGCGGCACGTAGAACCGCAGCGTCCTTTTTCCCTACGTTCGCTCTAAGCGAACCGCTCAATTGTGCTGTTTTCATTTATTATATATTTAAGAGATTACAAAATGGGTACTAATTGACTCGTTATTGATGAGTCGTTTGATTACATCACCAAACAAGGCAGCAGAAGAAACCACGCGGATTTTTTCGCTTTGTTGT
>JBJSYX010000106.1:0-2011 GCA_046090005.1 Methylomonas sp.
AATACCTTTCATTTAATGCTCCGTCCCGGCATGGAGGTGATGAAAGCGCACGGTGATTTACATGATTTTATGCGCTGGCAAAAACCGATTTTGACCGATTCTGGCGGCTTTCAGGTGTTCAGTCTAGGCGCATTGCGGAAAATCACCGAACAAGGCGTGACGTTTAAATCGCCAGTTAATGGCAGCAAAATTTTCATGGGGCCGGAAGAATCGATGCAAGTGCAGCGCGATTTAGGTTCGGACATTGTGATGATTTTTGACGAATGCACGCCCTACCCTGCCACTTATCAACAAGCCGCCGATTCGATGCGCTTATCTTTGCGCTGGGCAGAACGTAGCAAACGCGCCCACGAAGGCAATCCTTCGGCGTTGTTTGGTATCGTGCAAGGCGGCATGTATCCTGATTTACGGGAAGAATCGATTAACGGTTTAACTGCGATTGGTTTTGACGGTTATGCCATCGGTGGCTTGTCGGTTGGCGAACCGAAGCATGAAATGATGGCGACTTTGGACGCGATTCATCAAAAAATGCCGGTTGATAAACCGCGTTATTTAATGGGCGTCGGCACACCGGAAGATTTGGTGGAAGCGGTTCGACGCGGGATTGATATGTTCGATTGTGTCATGCCGACTCGGAACGCTCGTAACGGCCATTTATTCACCCGCTACGGGGCAATCAAAATCCGCAACCAGCAATATCAGTTCGACACCCGACCGCTGGACGAAAGCTGCACTTGCTACACCTGCCGCAACTACTCACGCGCTTATTTGAAACATCTGGATAAATGCAAAGAAATGCTTGGCGCACGGCTCAACACCATCCACAACCTGCATTACTATTTGGAACTGATGCAAGGCTTGCGTGATGCGATTGCCGAACATCGTTTAGAGGCATTTGTCAGCGAGTTTTACGCCTTGCGCGGCATGGCAAAACCTTAAACCATGATCTACAGCTTTGCCCCGATTGCCGAAGCCAATGCCCGCTGCCTGATTTTAGGCAGCATTCCCGGCAAGGCTTCGCTGCAAGCCAATCAATACTACGCTCACCCGCGTAATCAGTTTTGGCCGTTGATGACACAATTATTAGTCGGTGATTTGAACGGGAATTATCAGCAGCGCTGCCAAATGCTAATTGAACACCGAATTGCCTTATGGGACGTGTTGCAATCCTGCCGCCGCCACAGCAGTTTGGATGCCGATATTGAACCGGCATCGATGGTTAGCAATCCGTTTGTCGTGTTTTTTGCCGAACATCCGCAGATTGAAACGGTGTTTTTTAATGGCGCAACTGCCGAGCAAAGTTTTAGACGCCAAGTGTTACCGAATTTAGAGCGGGAATTGCGATTGATCAAACTGCCGTCAACCAGCCCCGCTCATGCGGCAATGCGTTTTGAACAAAAGCTTCAGCAATGGCGGGTTATTGTTGATTCAAAATAAGCTAAATTGGCATTATTCAATGACCTGCCAATAGCCGCCTTTTTGTGGACCAACATAGCGGATGCGCCCAGTTTCTCGCAACTTTCGCACCGCCCGTTCTACTGCACTGGTTGATTAACCTAAATAACTGGCCACTTCTAACAAGGTCAACTCAGGTTGTTCCCGCAATAAATTCACAATCTGTTCAGGTGTTTTCACCCGCGTTTTAACCGGCGCTTTCACCAGCGTTTCGCTGGCAATCGCTTGTTGTAACGCTTCAGCGATGGCATTGAGCATAAATACAATAAAATGACTGCAATCGCTAACTTGGTCGGCCTCACCTAGCACTCGGTAGTAATCGTCCTGTCGGCTTTTAATCACGGTTTCAACCGGCAGATAAGCCAAAATCGGTTGCCAACCACTCAATATCAAGGTTTGCCATAACCGCCCGATGCGTCCATTACCGTCACTAAAAGGATGAATAAATTCCAGTTCGTAATGCAACGCCGACGAAGCAATCAACGGGTGGGCATCGCTGTCTGCCAGCCAGTGCAATAGATTTTTCATCAAGCGCGGTAACTGGCTGGCGGGTGGT
>JBJSYX010000107.1:0-4030 GCA_046090005.1 Methylomonas sp.
GTGGTGCCGATGGAAGACATCAATTTGCACTTTACCGGCGATTTTCATGCGATTGGTGTTGCGCATAATTTATTGTCGGCTTTGATTGATAACCATATCAACCACGGCAATGCTTTAGACATCGATCCACGCCGCATTCAATGGAAGCGCGTGATTGATATGAATGACCGCGCCTTGCGGAAAATTACCATTGGTCAAGGCGGTGTTGCCAACGGTTTTTTGCGTGAAGACGGGTTTGATATTGTGGTTGCCTCGGAAGTCATGGCGATTTTATGCCTAGCAACCAGTCGTGCTGATTTGAAAGCCCGTTTAGGCCGGATTGTGATTGGCTATAAAACCGATAAAGTTACACCAGTTTATGCCAGCGATTTAAACGCTCATGGCGCAATGGCGGCCTTGTTAAAAGACGCGATTAAACCAAATCTGGTGCAAACTTTAGAAAACAATCTGGCGATTATTCACGGCGGCCCATTTGCAAATATCGCCCACGGTTGCAATACCGTTACCGCAACCAAAACCGCGTTGAAACTAGCTGATTATGCTGTCACAGAAGCGGGTTTTGGCGCTGATTTAGGTGCAGAGAAGTTTCTGGATATTAAGTGCCGGATGTCAGGCTTAAAACCATCAGCCGTAGTCTTAGTTGCAACCGTTAGAGCCTTGAAATTTCACGGTGGCGTTGCCAAAGATGCCTTGAATGTTGAAAACCTCGATGCTTTAGAAGCTGGTTTTGCCAATCTGGAACGCCATCTCAGCAATATCACCAACCATTACGGTTTGCCTTGTGTGGTTTGTATTAACCATTTCAGTTTTGACAGCGATGCCGAAATTGCTTTGTTACAGCAGAAATGTGAAGCCTTAGGCGCAAAATGCGTAGTATCTAAACATTGGGCACACGGCAGCGCAGGTGCAGAACAATTGGCGCAAGCGGTTTTAGACATCGTTGACCACCGCGAACCGGGCTTTAGCTATGTGTATGACGATGAATTGCCGCTATTGGGCAAAATCGAAGCGATTGCGACTAAGTTATACGGCGCAGCTAAAGTTTCGGCCAGCCCTAAAGTGTTGAGCGAAATTAAAGCGTTGCAAGCCAATTACGGTCATTTTCCGATTTGTATGGCAAAAACCCAAATGTCATTCTCAACCAATCCAAATACCAAAGGTGCGCCATCAGGTCACACTGTAGAAATTAGCGAAGTGCGTTTAGCTAATGGCGCTGGCTTCATTGTTGCTATCGCTGGCGATATGATGACTATGCCAGGTTTGCCTAAAGTCCCTGCCGCTGAGCGGATTGATATTAGTGATGATGGGGTGATTAGTGGTTTGTTTTAACCTGCCAATAAAACGCTAGACAATAAAAAAGCCGAAGTTTTTAACTTCGGCTTTTTTAGATTTGGATCTTTTAAAACTTAACGAATCAAGCTTAACAACACACCCGCCGCAACCGCAGAACCGATAACACCAGCGACATTCGGCCCCATAGCGTGCATCAATAAGAAGTTGTATGGATTGCTTTCTTGACCGACTTTATTAGCTACCCTAGCCGCCATCGGCACCGCAGACACACCAGCCGCACCAATTAATGGGTTAATCGGGGTACTGCTAAAACGATTCATCAATTTAGCCATCAATACACCACTTGCTGTGCCAATAGCAAAAGCGATAGCACCTAAACCCAAGATACCCAAAGTTTCCATTTTCAAAAATGCTTCAGCGCTTAATTTTGATCCGACTGACAAGCCTAAAAAAATCGTTACAATGTTAATCAATTCGTTTTGGGCAGTTTTGCTTAAACGATCAACGACACCGCAAGCATTCATTAAATTACCTAAACAAAACATACCCACTAAAGGCGCTGCCGACGGTAATAACAAAGCGGTTAATACAACAAGTACCAAAGGAAAAACGATTTTCTCGGTTTTGCTGACCGGTCTTAATTGCTGCATTTCAATTTTGCGCTCTTCAATCGTGGTCAATGCGCGCATAATCGGCGGCTGAATTAATGGTACCAAAGCCATATATGAATAGGCCGCGACCGCAATCGCACCCAATAATTCGGGGGCTAATTTCGAGGCTACGTAAATCGCTGTAGGACCATCAGCGCCACCAATGATGGCAATAGCTGCTGCTTGTTTTAAGCTAAACTCCATACCGGGCAGCACGTTCATGGCTAAAGCACCGAACAGAGTCGCAAAAATTCCAAATTGGGCAGCTGCTCCCAACAACAGAGTTTTAGGTTTAGCTAACATCGGCCCAAAATCGGTCATCGCCCCAACGCCCATAAAGATTAAAAGCGGAAATATACCGGCTTTGATACCGCCATACATGAAGTATAGAATCCCACCCTCATCAATCATACCTGCGACGGGAATATTGCTCAAAATCGCGCCAAAACCAATGGGTAGCAACAATAAGGGTTCGAAGTCTTTTTTAATAGCGAGGAACAGCAGCACAAAACCAACCACCATCATAATGGCTTGTGGCCCTGTAAAGTTGTAGAGGCCAGTGCTTTCCCACAACAGTCTGATATTTTCCATGGATTTTCTTTATTGTTATATATCGTAGCTTAATGTTAACCCCAATTTAATCAACTGGGGTTAGCTTGCTTTATAAGGTTACTAACACGTCACCAACTGCCACCGAATCGCCTTGTCTGACATTCACTTCAGTAACAATACCGGCCACTTTAGCGCGAATTTCGGTTTCCATTTTCATGGCTTCCATCACAATCACCACATCACCTTCTGCAATGTGTGAACCAACATTAGCCATCACTTTTAAAATCACACCTGCTAAAGGTGAAATGACAAAGCCACTACCGGTGACAATCGGTGGTGTAATCACTAAATCAGGGCCAACTGGCGCTGCGGCTTTAACGGTAATGTCTGTGCCAGCTGGGCCGACTGCAACATTAAAGCTTTTGCCATCGACATTCACAGTATAAGTTTCTGTTGGGCCGATTGCAGATGCAGCAGGAGCAACAGGTGCTGGCGCAGCTGATTCAGCGTTTGGGACTGGTTCAAATGCTGCGGGATTACCGCGATTTTGTAAAAACTTCCAGCCAATTTGAGCGAACATACCGTCAATCAGAGCATCTTCTTCGACAGTTTCGGATAACTTAACACCTTCAGCTTCGGCTTTACGTTTAACTTCAGCAACGATTTTTTCCATTTCTGGCACTAACAAATCAGCCGGACGGCAAGTAATCGCTTCCGCACCGTCTAAAACGCGAGCTTGTAATTCTTTATTGACAGGCGCCGGTGTAGCACCGTATTCACCTTTCAAAACACCGGCAGTTTCTTTGCTGATGGTTTTGTAACGCTCACCTTGCATGACGTTTAATACTGCTTGAGTACCAACGATTTGCGAAGTTGGAGTAACCAAAGGAATAAAACCTAAATCACTACGCACTCTTGGAATTTCGAGCAATACCTCATCAAATTTATCAGCTGCACCCTGCTCTTTCAACTGGCTTTCCATATTGGTCAACATACCACCCGGCACTTGCGAGACCAAAATACGACCATCAACGCCTTTTAAGCTACCTTCAAATTGCGCGTATTTTTTACGCACCTCACGGAAGTAAGCGGCAATTTTTTCCAGTTTAACCAAATCTAAGCCGGTATCATTAGGCTGACCTTGAAAGCTGGCAACGATAGTTTCAGTTGGACTGTGGCCATAGGTCATACTTAAAGAAGAAATAGCCGTGTCTGCATTATCCAAACCAGCTTCCACCGCCTTGATATAAGTACCCACACTTAGACCGGTTGTCGCGTGGCATTGCATGTGAATCGGAATAGAAACCGCTTTTTTCAGCTTACTAACTAATTCATAAGCATCATAAGGGGTTAAAAGCCCCGCCATATCTTTAATACAAATCGAATGTGCGCCTAAATCTTCAATGATACGACCTTGCTCAACCCATTTAGCGATAGTGTGAACAGGGCTCGTTGTATAAGAAATAGTGCCTAGCATGAGCATCGGTATGTAACACCGCTTTAATAGCCCGCTCAATGTTACGCATGTCGTTCAT
>JBJSYX010000108.1:0-10461 GCA_046090005.1 Methylomonas sp.
TTGCCCAGCGTGACGGCGCGGTCGGCCAGGCGCCGCAGCTCCTTGGCCTTCTGCACCGTGGTCTCGATGCGCTCGTGCCGGATGAGCTGCGTCACCATGGTCCTGTTGGCGTGCGAGCAGAGAGAGGGTGGGCGCGAGGCACAGGGGTGAAGTGGCGCACGGCCAGAAGGGCTATGGCGAGCTTAAGGGCTTGCGCAGCTTGCAGTGCTCAGCAGGAGCTCAGCAGCAGGGCTGAGCACAGGGCACGTCTGAGCATGTGAGGCAGCCATGTGAGACAAAGCTAAAACATCGCTACTTAGTAACCATCGCTTTGAGCCTTCCACAGTTAATAGTAGGACGTATACTTTATGAAAACAGCTATCATCTATCTTCACGGGTTTAATTCAGCTTCGTTGGATTGCCAGGGCAATTTGTTGCAAAGCAAGGAAAAGTTAGTCGTGATGCAGGCGTTTTGTCAGCAAAACAACATCGTATTTTTTAGCCCTAATCTCGATTACCGAGATTTTCAAAGCTTGGTTGAAGAAATGTTATTTGAATGGAATCAGTTTTTAGACCAAGGTTATCAAGTGCTGTTTATGGGCTCTTCGATGGGTGGATTTGCCAGTGAATATCTGGCGATGAAAACCGGCAGCAAAGCCATCATGATTAATCCTGCTATCAATCCGAGTGAATTGCTGACTCAATTTATTGGTGTGACTGAAAATGATGAGCTCGGTCAGCCTTATGAATGGCATCAATTACACTGCGACCAATATCTCCCCTTTCAGCAGCACTTGGAAAATAATACCCAAGCTATCGATAGAACGATTTTGTTAGATATGGCGGATGAATTAATTGATTCCCAGCAAACGGTATTGAAGTATCAAAGCAAGGCTAAACTGTTGACTTTTGAAGGCGGTTCGCACAGTTTTGAGCACATCAAACAAGCCTTGCCAATGATTGAGCAAGTGATTTTTGCAGCGCTTGATTAGATTTCATCTTTGCCTAGCCAAGGCTGTATGGTCGGATATTCAAAGTTTAACAAGCGATTTAGTAAGGGTTCGGGTTGGCTTTCGACCATCAACATCTGGCGATGACGCGATTTGAAAAATGCTTGTTCAGTCATATGATCCAAAAAGCGAATCAAATCATCGAAATAGCCAGCGACATTGAGTAATCCCAACGGTTTGTTGTGAATGCCCAATTGCGCCCAAGTCCAGATTTCGAATAATTCCTCAAGAGTGCCAATCCCGCCGGGTAGGGCGATAAAGCCATCGGCTAATTCGGCCATCAACATCTTGCGTTCGTGCATGGTGTTGGTGATATGCAATTCAGTTAGATTCGGATGAGCCACTTCTTGATGCGACAAGGCTTGGGGAATCACGCCAATCACTTCACCGCCCAGCGTTAATACTCGGTCGGCCACCATGCCCATCATGCCAATGCTGGCACCACCGTAAATCAAGCGGATGTTTCGATTGACTAGCGATTCGGCAAGCCGATTAGCGGCTTGGCTATAAGCGTCTAAGCGTCCTGGGTTAGAGCCGCAATAGACGCAAATACTGTTAATTGGGAGCATATTTTTAAGTTGATGATAGTGTTGCGCAAATTTTACAGCAGCATGTGTCTTATTTCGGGCAAAAAAAATCCGGCTCGAAGCCGGACGTAGAGGAAGAATCTTTAGCTAGCGCATCTAGCATGGGTTGTAGATTACTGCTAAATCGTCTATTTGAAAATGTGACTAATTGCCGCGCGACAATATGCCACAGTGATAATTCATTAACTGATGGTATGTTAATAGCTGTAAATAAATCAGATTAGGAGTTGGCAATGGATATTTTAATCGTGTTAGCCGTGTTTGTTGGGGTATGTGGCTTAATGTTATTTCTTAAATCGGAGAAAGTCGCATTGAACGGCACTGACTTTGTTCCCGAGGATTCGATGTTAAGACGGCATTTTTATACTGAATTGGAATCCAAGCGCCAAGCGTTAAAAGGTTAATGGATTTAGAGAAAAACCCGATTCTGCCGATTTTTTATAGTTTTCGGCGTTGTCCCTATGCTATGCGAGCGCGTTTGGCCATTGCCTATTCTGGGGTGATGGTCGAATTGCGCGAAATTGAGCTGAAAAACAAACCTGAAGCTATGTTGAACGCTTCACCGAAAGGCACAGTGCCGGTTTTGGTGTTAGAAGACGGGCAGGTGATTGATGAAAGTTTCGATATTATGCGCTGGGCATTACAGCAAAATGATCCAGCCAACTGGCTTTCTAGCTTAAATGACGATGATATTAAACAGCTGATTGCTGGTAATGATGGTCAGTTTAAGCAAGCTTTAGATCGTTATAAATATGCCGATCGCTACCCTGCATTTCCAGAAAGCCATTATCGCCAACAAGGCGAAATCTTTCTAGCCGCACTGGAACAGCGTTTAAATCAAACTGAGTATTTGTCCGGTGCCAATTTTGCTATCGCGGATGCGGCCATCCTGCCATTTATTCGTCAGTTTGCCGCCGTTGATAGCAATTGGTTTAATCAAGCCGATTATCCAAAAATCCGTTTATGGTTACAGCAATTTGTCGGTTCATCGCTATTTGCTGCGATTATGGGGAAATATCCTGCTTGGCAACCAAATCAAGCAAGACTGATTTTTAATCCATAGTTCACCGTTTTTTGCGATTAACCCATTGACTCAACTTATCCAAATACAAATAAACCACCGGCGTGGTGTACAAGGTCAAGGCTTGACTGACCAACAAACCACCGACAATCGAAATCCCCAGTGGTTGTCTTAGTTCGGCGCCATAACCAGAACCTAATGCCAACGGCAAGGCACCGAATAAAGCCGCCAGTGTCGTCATCATAATTGGCCTAAACCGTAGCACGCAGGCTTTAAAAATCGCTTGTTCGGAACTTAAGCCCTGTTCCCGTTCCGCGTGTAAAGCAAAGTCAATCATCATAATCGCGTTCTTTTTGACGATACCAATCAGCAAAATTACGCCAATCAAAGCAATCAGGCTAAATTCGGTATCGCAAGCCAACAAAGCCAGCAAAGCGCCGACGCCAGCCGAGGGTAGGGTAGATAAGATGGTGATTGGATGGATATAGCTTTCATAAAGAACGCCCAGCACGATATAAATCGACACCAAGGCTGCCAAAATCAGCATTGGTTGGCTGTTGTTGGATTCTTGAAAAGCCTTGGCCGAGCCTTGGAAACTGCCGCGTAAACTGTTAGGTGCACCGAGTTTGTTGAGCATTTGCTGGATTAGCGGTGTTACCTCGGAGAGCGAATGGCCCGGTTTCAAGTTAAATGAAATCGTCGCCGCAGCGAATTGGCCTTGATGATTGACACTTAACGGTGTGTTGCTAGGTTTAAATTCGGCGATAGCCGCTAACGGCACTTGAGTATTAGCAATCTTGGGGTCTTTGCTGGTGCTGTTGATATACAGTTGTTGCAAGGTTTGCGGGTTTTGCCAATATTCCGGTGCTAGTTCCATCACCACCCGATATTGATTCAACGGATGATAAATCACTGAGACCTGGCGTTGACCAAAGGCATTGTTTAGCGCGGTATCAATGGCCGCTTGGCTGATGCCATAACGGGAGGCTTTTTCTCGATCAACCACTAACGATACTTGCTGGCCTTTGTCTTGTTGGTTGGTGTTAACGTCAGTCAGTTCCGGCATGGCTTGCATTGCTGCCAATACTTTTGGCGTCCATTCGCGCAATTCCGCCAGGTTATCGGATTGCAAACTGTATTCAAACATCGCCGCAGAACCTCGGCCACCAATTCGTAACTCCTGCACCGGTTGTAAAAACAGATTGGCACCGGCAATGTTGGTTAATTTTTCCCGTAAGCGCCGAGTAATTTCGCCGACTTTTTCTTGGCGTTGGTCGGGGGGTGTCAACACCGCAAATAGTTGTCCACTATTACTTTGACCACCCGCAAAACCGACCACGGTAGTAATTTGCCGGTCTTGACCGAGGATGCCGGCGATTTCATGTAATTTGCCTTGTAAGGATTGGAATGAAGCGCTTTGATCGGTTTGCAAGCTGCCGCTGATGCGTCCGGTGTCTTGGGTTGGGAAAAAACCTTTGGGGACGATAATGTAGAGATAGATATTAAGGCCAACACAAGCCGCCAACAGCAACATCATTAAGCGTCGGTGTTGCAAGGCCCAGCTTAAACTGTGTTGATAGCCATTTTGTAAGCTTTCTAAGCGCTTATCCCACCACTGGATTAAACGATTCGGTGGTGTTTTCGATTCATTGCTTAGCCAGCGGGCGCAAAGCATCGGTGTCACGGTTAGCGACACGATTAAAGACACCAAAACCGCCGCCGATAAGGTCACGGCAAATTCTCTAAACAAACGCCCAACAATACCGCCCATCAATAAAATCGGCGTAAATACCGCAATTAACGACAAGCTCATTGCCAACACCGTAAAACCCACTTCGCTGACGCCGCGCCGCGCCGCTTCCAATGGTGATAAGCCGTTTTCAATATGGCGGCTGCTGTTTTCCAATACTACAATCGCGTCATCGACCACGAAACCGGTGGCGATGGTTAAGGCCATTAGCGATAAATTATCGAGGCTGTAATCCAGTAAATACATGATGCCGCAAGCGCCGATTAACGACACCGGCACCGCGATAATTGGAATGAGTGTGGAGCGTAACCGCCGCAAAAACAATAAAACCACCATAATCACCAGTGCAATGGCGATGATTAAACTGTGTTCGACTTCATCGACCGAGGCGCGGATGGTCATTGAGCGGTCAATCGCTACTGATAAATCAATCGCCGCCGGTAACAAGGCTTGTAATTGTGGCAACAAGGTTTTGACGCGCTCCACAGTTTCGATGATGTTGGCGCCGGGCTGTTTGTTGATGATTAACAAGACGGCAGGCGTGCCATTTTTGAGACCGGTATTGCGTAAATCTTCCACTGAATCAATTGCGATCCCTAAATCAGCAATCCGAATCGGCGCATTGTTGCGATAGGCGACAATTAGCGGTAGATACGCTTCGGCTTTGTCGGCTTGATCGTTGGCCTGAATTTGCCAATGTTGGTGATTAAATTCCAAAGCGCCTTTGGGGCGATTGGCATTGGTACTGGCAATCGCGCTGCGCACTTCGTCAAGGCTAATGTTGTATTTGGCTAATGCGCTAGGATTTAGCTCAATTCGCACCGCAGGCAAAGAACTACCGCCGACTGACACTTGGCCAACCCCTTCAATTTGCGAAATTTTTTGCCCCAAAATCGTCAGTGCGGCATCGTGCATTTCACCTCGACTGACGGTGGTGGAGCTTAACGCCAAAATCATGATTGGTGAGTCGGCAGGATTGATTTTGCGATAGCTAGGCCGACTAGGCATATTGGTTGGCAATAAACTGCTGGCAGCGTTAATCGCGGCTTGCACGTCGCGAGCAGCGCCGTCGATGTCGCGGTCTAGGTCAAACTGTAAGGTAATGCGGGTTGAGCCGAGATTGCTGGAGGACGTCATTTCGGTAATTCCGGCAATTCGACCCAATGAGCGTTCCAACGGTGTGGCGACGCTGGATGCCATAGTTTCAGGACTGGCACCGGGAATATTGGCGGAAACCGAGATAGTCGGGAAATCAACTTGTGGCAACGGCGCGACCGGTAATTGTAAAAAACCAAGCAAACCGGCTAAAGCCACACCTAATGTGAGTAGGGTGGTGGCGACGGGGCGAGAGATAAAAATATCAGAGAAACTCATGGCTATATTGATAGGTGAATAGCTTGAAGCTTGGCGTCCTTGTTAAATCCAGTTGTTCGCTAAACTCAACTGTTCTAAAAATTCCTGTAACCCTTAGGATACGCACCGCGTAACGCTGAAAGCCATTGGGTTAGTAAAGCTTTCAAACCTATGTGATACATAGCCTACGGTTTTTTTAAATTTGGTTAAGTGTTGTTACTGAAATGGAGTGCTTAAGTGGTTTGCTGGTTGGAATGAAACTCGCGTCACGGATTATTCATGATGCATGGCAGCCTAATGTAATGCTAAATATTGACTCAGTGTCTATTTGCTTAGGATAACTTATCCACCAAAAATCAGATAGCGCCGATTTTTAAAACACCGGCTATCTCGATGCCCTTGCTTATGCTTAGCTATTCAATGAATTGTTAATGGTATTTTTGCCGTTTCGTGAATGATACAATCCGTGGCTTTTTAACCACGCCATTAATCAGGATGACAGTGGAAGCCCAACTTCAAAACTCCTCAGGCCACCAAGCCCCATCAAGGCTGCGTGAAATTCCTTATAACTACACCTCGTTTTCTGATCGCGAAATCGTGATTCGTTTGCTAGGCGAACAGCATTGGCAGATTTTGGATTCGTTGCGTGATGAAAAAATCACCGGTCGTTCGGCGCGGATGCTTTACGAAGTATTAGGTGATATTTGGGCGGTGCAGCGTAATCCGTACCTAGAAGACGATTTGCTGGATAACCGCAAACGTCGCCGCGCTTTGCTGGATGCCTTGCGTCATCGCTTGAAGCAGATGAAAAATCGCCATGCTGAGTTGGAAAATGAGCATTCTGATCGTGCTGATCGAGTGGCGTTGTTAATTGAAGCGGCTCATCAGGCGGTTGATGCCTTTGAAGCGCATTTTGAACGCACCCGTGACATGCGCCGTAAAACCTTGGCCTTGTTATCCAAACACACCCGCAAAGACAATATTTGTTTTGATGGCTTTGCGCGAGTGTCTCACGTCACCGATGCGACCGATTGGCGGGTCGAATATCCGTTCGTGGTGTTGTATCCCAATACAGAACTGGAAGTCGGACATTTGGTGCGCGATTGCATCAAACTCGGCTTAACGATTATCCCGCGTGGCGGCGGTACTGGTTATACCGGTGGCGCTGTGCCATTGACGCCGTATTCGGCGGTGATTAATACCGAAAAATTAATCCAGATTGGTCGGGTTGATTATCAAAGCAGCTTGCCGGGTGTAGAACAAACTTACGCCACGATTGATACCGGTGCTGGCGTAGTGACGCGGCGGGTGATGGATGTCGCTGATAATGCGGGGTTGGTGTTTGCTTGTGACCCGACTTCGGCGGATGCGTCTTGTATCGGTGGCAATATCGCTATGAATGCCGGTGGTAAAAAAGCCGTGTTATGGGGTACGGCGCTGGATAATTTAGTGTCATGGCGGATGGTGACCCCCGATGGCAATTGGCTGGAAGTCGAACGCTTTAATCACAATCTTGGCAAAATTCACGACCAAGCTGAAGTGACGTTTACCCTAAAACGCTTTGCAGCCGACGGCAAAACTTCATTAGGCGAAGACCGTTTAACCATTGCTGGCGATCAATTCCGCAAAGGCGAATTAGGCAAAGACGTTACTGACAAGTTTTTAGGCGGTTTACCGGGGATTCAAAAAGAAGGTTGTGATGGCATCATTACTTCGGCGCGTTGGATTTTGCACAAAATGCCGCCGCATACCCGCACGGTTTGTTTAGAATTTTTCGGCCAAGTGCGTGAGGCGGTGCCGGCGATTGTCGAAATTCGTGATTATCTGGCCAACTTGCCGAAAAATGGTGATGGTCGGGTGATGTTGGCGGGGCTTGAGCATCTTGACGAGCGTTACGTCAAAGCAGTCGGTTATGCGACCAAAGCCAAGCGTCACGGTCGCCCGAAAATGGTGTTAATCGGTGATATTGTCGGTGATGATGAAAACCAAGTCGCTTTAGCGGCGTCAGAAGTGGTGCGCTTATGTAACGCTCGTAGCGCTGAAGGTTTTATCGCGGTTAGCCCAGAAACCCGCAAAAAATTCTGGCTGGATCGGGCTAGAACGGCGGCGATTGCCAAACACACCAATGCCTTCAAAATCAATGAAGACGTGGTGATTCCATTGCCTCGAATGGGCGATTATTGCGATGGCATTGAGCGTATCAATATCGAGTTGTCTTTACAAAATAAACTGCGTTTATGCGATGCACTAAGTCAGTTGTTAAACGGCGATTTGCCGCTGCGTTCTTATGAAGAAGGTTTTAACAGCGTTGAGTTAATCGGTGATCGCCGTGCGCGTGGTTTGGAGTGTATTGAAGACGTTCGCCAACGCTGGCAGTGGTTGTATGACAATCTGGATTTGCCGTTAGCGCAAGCCGAAGCCTTGTTTGAACAACACGGTATTGAAGTCGGTGAATTGACCAACCGTGCCGAGCAGCCAAGTGTATTCCACCGAATTCAAGACCATTCATTACGTGTGTCTTGGAAGCAAGCGTTATTACCGCGCTTAAAGGAAATTTTTGAAGGTGATAATTTCCGGCCAGTAATCGAACGCATTGAAGCGGTGCATAAAGACGTATTGCGTGGTCGAGTGTTTGTCGCGCTGCACATGCACGCCGGCGATGGCAACGTCCATACCAATTTGCCGGTCAATTCCGATCATTACGACATGCTGCAAGAAGCTAACCAAGCGGTAGCACGGATTATGGTCTTGGCGCGTTCCTTGGGTGGGGTAATTTCCGGTGAGCATGGCATTGGTATCACCAAATACGAGTTTTTGACGCCGGAAGAATTAGCCAGTTTCCATGCTTATAAAAACCAAGTTGATCCAGAAGGTCGGTTTAATCGCGGTAAGTTGATGCCTGGTGCAGATTTGCGTGCTGCTTACACTACTTCGTTTAGTTTGATGGGCTTTGAATCGTTAATCATGCAGCAAAGCGATATTGGCGCGATTGCTGATTCGGTGAAAGACTGTCTGCGTTGTGGCAAATGTAAGCCGGTCTGTTCAACGCATGTGCCACGGGCCAATTTGTTGTATTCACCGCGTAATAAAATTCTCGCTACTTCGTTGTTGATTGAAGCATTTTTATACGAGGAGCAAACACGGCGCGGGATTTCTATCCATCATTGGCAAGAGTTTGAAGACGTTGCTGACCATTGCACGGTGTGTCATAAATGCTTCAACCCGTGTCCGGTCGATATTGATTTTGGCGATGTGTCGATGAATATGCGTAATTTGTTACGCAAAATGGGCAAGCAAAGCTTTAATCCGGTCAAAACTGCGGCGATTGCCTTCTTAACCGCCAGCCATCCGAATACTGTGAAATTAATGCGGACGCTGATGATTCGTTGGGCTTACAAGTCACAACGCTTAGCCAGTTTCTTGTTAAAGCCGTGGAGCAAAGGCCAGTTGAAACAGCCGCCGTCATCGACCGGTAAACCGCCAGTCCGTGAGCAGGTGATTCAGTTTGTGAATCGCAAAATGCCTAATAATGTGCCGAAAAAAACCGCTCGCGCTTTGTTGGATATTGAAGATGACAGCATTGTGCCGATTATTCGTGATCCGCAGAAAACCCGTACCGATTCGGAAGCGGTGTTTTATTTCCCCGGTTGCGGTTCAGAACGCTTGTTTTCGCAAGTCGGTTTAGCGACGCAAGCGATGTTGTTTGAGATTGGTGTGCAAACCGTGTTGCCGCCAGGTTATTTGTGTTGTGGTTATCCGCAGCGTGCGGCAGGGCAGTTTGATAAGGCGCAGAAAATCACTACCGATAATCGGGTGTTATTCCACCGTTTAGCTAATACCTTGAATTATCTGGATATTAAAACCGTGGTGGTCAGTTGCGGCACTTGTTTGGATCAGTTGTTTGATTACGAATTTGAGAAGATTTTCCCAGGCTGTCGCTTGATTGATATTCACGAATATCTGCTCGAAAAAGGCGTCAAACTGGATGGTATTGATGGCACTCGTTATCTGTACCACGACCCTTGCCATAGTCCGTTAAAACAACAAGAGCCGATGAAAACTGTTAACGCTTTGATGGGCTCGACGGTGAATAAATCCGAGCGTTGCTGTGGTGAGTCGGGCACTTTGGCGGTAGCGCGGCCAGATATTTCCAACCAAGTGCGTTTCCGTAAAGCCGAAGAATTGCAAGCGGATGCGGCGAAATTGCGGAGTGAAAATTACGATGGACCTGTGAAGATGCTGACGTCTTGTCCGTCTTGTGTTCAAGGCTTAAAACGCTATGAGGATGAGGTGGAACAGTTGGAAGTTGATTACATTGTGGTTGAAATTGCCCGTCATGTATTGGGTAAAAAGTGGCTGGAGTCTTATCTCAAGCAAGCAAGCAAAGGCGGTATAGAGCGGGTTCTGCTCTAATTTGAGTCGCTATTTTGCGTCATTGGTTTGGTTTTTTTAACAATCAGTGGCGCAAAAATGCTGTTAAATAATAACCATTATTTAATTATGTTAAAATAGATAACTAACTGATATTTAAAGTTAATTTAAATATTTTTGTTGACTTATTAACAAACACGGAATAACTGAATTATTACCATAAAAATAAAATGGTTAAATAATTCAACAAAAATATTTAACTTAACTTTAAATATCAGTTAGTTATCTATTTTCACACAATTAAATAATGGTTATTATTTAACAGCATTTTTGCGTCACTGATTGTTAAAAAACCAAACCAATGACGCAAAATAGCGACTCAAATTAGAG
>JBJSYX010000109.1:0-4491 GCA_046090005.1 Methylomonas sp.
AAAAAGCACTCCGCAGAAACCTTACTCCATACCTCGATTTATCGCCGTTATCCCAAAGTGCAGTCGGTACTCAATCCGCATTCGATGAATGACAACAGCGCAGCTCGCGTATTCAAACATGCTATCGTTTTAGACAACTACGAATTGCTTAAAGCCTTGCCGGGCATTGAAACTCACCAAACACGGATTGAGATTCCGATTTTCGACAACGATCAAAACATCCCGCGCTTGGCGGCGGTAGTCGAAAACTATTTAGACCAACACGGCGATATTCACGCCTACATCATTGCCAACCACGGTTTTTACACTTGGGGCGCATCGGTCAATGACACCTTACGCCATCTTGAAGCCCTAGAATTTTTATTTGATTGCGAAATACGTTTACACGGAATGAAATCACAATGAGCGCATTAACTATTTACCCCGCTAACCAGCCCAATCAAGGCGTTACCTATCGCGATTTTGACAGCATCGCCGCCCAGCTTAGCCCGATTGGCGTGCAGTTTGAACGCTGGCAAGCCGAATCAGAATTCGCTGCCGATGCCGAGCCGCAAGCGGTATTAGATGCCTATCAAAGCTCAATCGCTAAACTCAAACAACAATACGGTTTTCAATCGGTTGATGTGATTAGCCTCAGCGCCGACCATCCTAACGCAGCGCAATTACGGCAAAAATTTTTGTCTGAACACACCCACAGCGATTTTGAAGTGCGGTTTTTTGTCGAAGGTCGCGGCTTGTTTTCTTTGCATGTTGAAGATCAAGTCTATGCGCTACTTTGTGAACAAGGCGATTTAATCAGCGTGCCAGCCGATACCAAACATTGGTTTGATATGGGCGAAACCCCACATTTCAAATGTATTCGTTTATTCGTCACCGAAGACGGTTGGGTAGCTGATTTTACCGGTGATGATATTGCCGCCAGCTTCCCGACCCTTGACCAATATCTGGCTGCCTTATGATTAAAGCGATTGTTACTGACATTGAGGGCACGACTTCCTCGCTGTCGTTTGTTAAAGAAGTGTTATTTCCTTACGCCCGCCAACATTTACCGGCCTTTGTCGCCGCCCATCAAAATGACGCCGCTGTTAAAGCCTTGTTAGACGATGCCCGTCAAACCGTTGCTGCTGATCTCGATACCTCCGCGTTAATCAATCAATTTATTGATTGGATTGATACCGATCAAAAAATCACCGCGCTAAAATCGCTACAAGGTTTGATTTGGGAGGCTGGTTATCAACAAGGCGATTTCAAAGGCCATATTTACGATGATGCCACCCGCTGTTTAAAGGCTTGGCATCAACAAGGCTTGGCTTTATACGTTTATTTGTCCGGTTCGGTACAGGCGCAAAAATTGTTGTTTGGCTTTAGCGAAGCCGGTGATTTAACCCCGCTGTTTTCCGGTTATTTTGATACTCATATCGGTGGCAAACGCGAAGTGGCGTCTTACCAAAACATTATTGATGCTTTGCAGTTACCTGCCGAACAGATTGTGTTCTTATCTGATATACGAGAAGAGTTAGATGCAGCTCGCCAAGCCGGTTTGCAGACGGTATGGTTGGTAAGAGATCAAGCAATCGATTCTCAAGCCGAGCATCAACAAGTCAACGATTTCGATGCTATCCAGTTCTAATCGCTACTATGAAAATCGCCATTCTCTCCCGCGATAGCACCTTGTATTCCAGTGTGCGATTGATGGAAGCGGCTGTGGCCAGGGGGCATCAAGCGCGAGTGCTGGATCCTACCCATTGCTACATGAATATCACCGACATGAAGCCATCGATTCATTATCAAGGTGAGAATCTGGCTGAATATGACGCAGTGATTCCGCGCATCGGTGCCTCGTTAACCTTCTTCGGCACAGCGGTGTTAAGGCAGTTCGAGGTCATGAATACCTTTGTTCTCAACAACTCAGACGCTATCACCCGCTCCCGCGACAAACTCGCCTCCAGCCAATTATTGGTTAGAAAAGGCATTGATTTACCCATCACCGCTTTCGCCCATAATCCCGACAATATTGATGACCTGATTTCAGAAGTTGGCGGTGCGCCGTTAGTCATTAAAATCGTTGAAGGTTCGCAAGGGATTGGCGTAGTTTTAGCCGAAACCGATAATGCCGCTCGCAGCGTGATTCAAGCCTTTATGGGGTTGAATGCCAATATCATGGTGCAAGAGTTTGTCAAAGAAGCCGCTGGTAGTGACATTCGCTGCTTTGTGATTGGTGACAAAGTGGTGGCGGCAATGAAACGGCAAGGGGCTGAAGGGGAATTTCGCTCTAATCTGCATCGCGGCGGCTCGGCAACTGCCGTTAAATTAACCCCACAAGAACGCGCGGTTGCGGTGCGAGCCGCTAAAGTGATGGGCTTAAATGTCTGCGGTGTTGATTTATTACGCTCCAACCGCGGCCCTTTAGTCATGGAAGTTAATTCCTCGCCCGGTTTGGAAGGCATCGAAAAAACCTCTGGTAAAGATATTGCCAGCTTAATGATTGAATTCATCGAAAAAAATGCCAGTAAAAAAAGCCCAGTCTGATTCAGTCATGTCTCGCACTTATTTGTTTTATCTCACCCGCTAAATTTGGAATCCATCCATGTCTGCAAAGCATACAACTCAATCTAAACAACAACTTGCCTCACTGGCGTTAAGCGCCATTGGTGTGGTGTTTGGTGATATTGGCACCAGTCCGTTGTACGCCATTAAAGAAGTTTTTCATGGCGGCTTGGTCACGGATGCCGATCATGTGCTGGGGGTGTTGTCGTTGATTTTTTGGTCGTTGACCTTGGTGGTAACGATTAAATACGCCACTTTCATTATGCGAGCCGACAACAAAGGTGAAGGCGGGATTATGGCGTTGATGGCGCTGGCTTTGCATGGCTCGAAAAGTAATCCGCAGCGACAGCTATTTATTGTCACTATTGGTTTGTTGGGGGCGTCATTGTTTTATGGCGATAGCATTATTACCCCTGCAATTTCGGTACTCAGTGCGGTGGAAGGTTTGAAAATTATCGCCCCGCAGCTTGATCACTATATTTTGTTGATTACCATCATCGTGTTAAGTGTGCTGTTTATCGTTCAAGCCAAAGGTACCGGTAAAGTTGGCAAAATGTTCGCGCCGGTGATGATCTTTTGGTTCTCAACTTTGGGCGTGTTGGGACTAATCAATATCGTTCAAGCCCCTGATGTTTTAATGGCGGTTAATCCGTATTACGCTGTCCATTTGTTACTTGAATTAGGTTGGAAAGGCTTTTTGATTATGGGCTCGGTAGTGTTAGCGATTACCGGCGCTGAGGCTTTATATGCCGATATGGGGCATTTTGGTTTAAAACCGATTCGTTTTGCTTGGTTTGGTTTCGTATTTCCAGCTTTGTTACTGAATTATTTTGGTCAAGGCGCTTTGTTAATCACCCACCCAGAAGCAATAGAAAACCCGTTTTACTTATTAGCGCCAAGCTGGGCTTTATATCCATTACTGATTTTATCGACACTGGCGACGGTGATTGCTTCGCAAGCGGTGATTTCCGGTGCTTTCTCGGTGACTCGCCAAGCGATTCAATTGGGCTACTGCCCTAGGATGAATATTCTCCACACCTCAGGCGATGAAATGGGGCAAGTTT
Source organism: Methylomonas sp. (assembly GCA_046090005.1). Taxonomy (GTDB): domain Bacteria; phylum Pseudomonadota; class Gammaproteobacteria; order Methylococcales; family Methylomonadaceae; genus Methylomonas. The sequence continues at coordinate 3,612 of JBJSYX010000109.1, forward strand.
ATATTCCTGCGGTTAACTGGTTGTTAATGGTGGCGGTGTTTATTTTGGTATTAAGTTTTCAATCTTCATCGGCATTGGCTTCGTCTTACGGTATTGCGGTGACTGGCACCATGATCGTCGATACTTTACTGGCATTTATTGTGATTCAAGCCTTATGGAAATGGAACAAAGTCACTAGCATCAGTTTCTTGTCGGTGTTTATGTTGATCGATTTTCTGTTTTTATCATCGAACAGCTTAAAAATCCCAACTGGTGGCTGGTTGCCATTAGTGGTGGGTACCGTGTTGTTTTTGATTATGACCACCTGGATAAAAGGTAAAGCCATGCTGGCGCAATACCTAGATGAAAAACGGATGTTGTTTGAAGAATTAGAAGAGCGGATAAAAGATCATCCACTGGCGACTGTCGAAGGCACCGCGATTTATTTAGCGCGCAGTGTGCACGGTGTGCCGCAAGTCTTACTGCACAATCTCGAGCACAACCATGTCTTACACCAAAAAATCATCGTTTTAACCATTGTTACTAAAGAAGAGCCTTATGTAGATGAGGCACATCGTTTGAAAATCCGCGCCTTTGGCGACAACGGTAATTTTTTCCGAGTCAAAATGTATTTTGGTTTTCAGGAACAACAAGATGTCCGCCGCGCTTTGCAGTTATGCTGTCACGAAGGATTGGACATTGACCAGAAAAATGTGTCGTTTTTCATCGGCAGCGAACGTTTGGCGTTCCGCCGTAAAAGCCCCATGCCAAAATGGCGCCGTTCTTTGTTCAGATTCTTAACCCACAACTCAAGCAGCGCGATTGAATACTTCAAAATTCCGGTTGAGCGAGTGATTGAATTGGGGATTAGGATAGAGCTTTAGGGGGGGGGAGCCCCGTC
>JBJSYX010000110.1:0-5042 GCA_046090005.1 Methylomonas sp.
TATCAAACACCAGATTCAGTTATAACTCCAAATAAAACCAAAAATTAATAGCTAATTTAATATTGAATATTATGCTCAATCATGGCAATTTACAATATAACTAAGACCACCCTTCGATAATAAAGCCTGTTCGACAGCCATAAGAATAGCCATCAAAATACCAAAAAAGACTATATATCAAAAAGCCATACCAAAACAATAATTAAAACCAATGAAATTGACAAATAAGCAGGAGAGATATACCATAAAATTTTACAAATACGACGATTTGCGCACTTCAATCCGGGTTGCTGACACAGGAAACTCGACTCAAACTCAACTTCTAGTACTTCATTTCTGGATTAGCAGCTAAGTCTTCAATTTTATTAAGAGAGATCAAATCCAGTTCACAAGCAATCGGCAAAGCCTCTACACGTAAACCCATCTTTACCAAGTGCTCAATTACATAAAGAAATCCATGCTCACCTGTAGTTTGACCACGTTTACCTGACAGTTCTTTATCTAAAGCCGACAATGTCAGATTTTTACGAAAAATAAACAAACCAATATCACGCTCTCCTGGTTGGGGTTGAATATTTCCAAGCTCACGAGTCTCAACCACACCAGATACATTACCATTCAAATCCCGAGAAACAACTGTATAAGCAGAATCGACTAGACGAGTAACAAACGTGAAATCATTATGATTTTTAAAATGTGCACTTATTAGCCCTGCGATAGTAGCTGGTTGTATAAAAGGTATATCACCCCAAACCAATAAAATATGTTCTGAGTCTTTAAAAGCAGGCGACTCTATAAACCGCAGCACAGCATCCCCCATTCCTAATGGCTGAGGTTGAATAACTAAATGCGCATTTAAACTTGCCTCAATCAAACAATCCCGAATCGGAGATTCACCACTGGGACTCACAATGATTGTAGGTAATGGATCATAAGGTGTTAACAAACTAGTAAGCCGTAATAAAATAGGCACACCATCGACTGGATACAATGTTTTTGGATAAGGTAAACCAGCTCTTGATCCTCGCCCAGCAGCTGCGATCAAAACGCGTAAATTATGCATAGAAATCCTTACCAATATGACCTGTGAATCCTCTTTTTACCGCTGCATACAATACGGAAACCCGAGTTCCAAACAGATATGAAAGAGCAGTATCTAGACCATTACGCTGCGCAGTTCGCACTAAAACTGCGACCAAAACCAAGCAATGTCGCAACCAAACTAAATTAAAATAGCGAGTATTTAATATCAGTGTATTTTTGACGTAATAATAAATTTTTACAGGTGTATAGGGGCGCAGACTGACATCGGGATGAAAATGCCGAGCATCAAGCACTGAAAAAACTTTACCAACGGCACGCAGACGAAAAAAATAATCAACTTCATCGCCAAAAATAAAGAAATCGCTATTTACATTACCAGCTTGTTTAACAGCAGTAATCGCCACCAATGCACCGTTAAACAAATGTACAAACGGATAAGTTCCTGCTGAAGCGTGATTACGCAATTCAGTTAGTGAGGGCAACTTTCGAGGCTTAGCGAAGATCGCTGGCAAACCTGCTTTGTCCAGTATCGGAAACGGAAAAACAAAATTTTCTGGACAATCTTCACGGACAACCACCGAAGAAGCGCATGCAACTCCAGGCATCAAAGCCTGCTCTAGTTTTTCGAGAGCTGTTATGTCGGGGTAGCCATCATCATCCATTAACCAAACAGCATCAAACCCACCATCCAACGCATATTGAACCGCACGATGCCATCCGCCGGCGGAACCAACATTTTCTTGCGTGATAACATTTACATTTCTGTTAATCAGCATCTGCAATGTATCGTCGGTACTGCCATTATTAATAACTATCAGTGCATCAGCATGTCGGGTTTGTGCATGAACATAATCAATACAACGGGAAAGCAGATCGCAACGATTATACGTAACGATGGCAGCAAGAATTTTCATGGAATTTATTTCCTTATCTGTAACTATTTTTGAAGAAATGAATATATCAATATAATCAAGGTGTTATAAAAACCGTACGAGCATCCAAATAATGCAGGCCTGCTAAATTAGCAGCCTTAAAGCCAGCCTCAGAGTCTTCAAAAATCAAAGCGTCGTTTGCAGAAATATTAGTAATTTCAAGTACACGCAAAAAACCTTCTGGATGTGGTTTGGCGTGAATAACATCCTCGGCAAAGAGAATCGGATCAAACCAACCTGTATAACCAAGCTTTTCCAGGGCCAATTCAACGGTGCCCCTGGAGCCTGAAGTAACCATAGCCATTCGGTAATGCTGTTTTGCCCATGCAAGGAATTTATCAACTCCAGGTAATGGCTCAACCGAGTTAGCAATCAACTCTCGAACACGCAGTTGTTTATTTATCGTTAACTTGGCTAATAGTTCGTTATCTGGAGTGGGTAACCCAGCACAATCAAAGCACACAATAAATGCATCAAGGGTTTTTCTGCCTGCAAGCAAGGAATAGTTAATTTCGATTCCAAAAGGAGCAAGAGTTTCAGCAAATGCCTGCGCATGTAAAGCAGAAGTATCTGCCAGCGTGCCATCGAAATCAAAAATTAATAATTTCTTATTAAGAAGCTGTTTTATCAGTGTGTCATTTAACATTAAGAAGGAAATAGTCTAGCGAATCTACTGTAGTTATTTAGAATTGAATCAACTACTTTTTGCCCATCATGTCGACCAGGTTTTGCATTGGATTCAAACTCACCCATCACTCTTGGAACCGGTATATCAAAAAAACCTTCCTCATCGAAAATTACATAAGTTTCATCGGCTTTAAATCTACTTTTATTAACCAATACGACATCAAATAATTCAGATATCACATAGTCACGACCATCGGACAAATTCAGATACCGATAAGCACCTTTAATATAGTCGGATGCTTTATAGCTGGGAGTTTCATAATCGGCACCAATATTAGTTACAAAGGCCTTGAAGGCGCTACGATTATCGGCAATTGATTGCGCTAACCCAGTTGAAAGATAGGTCGGGTAAAGCGATGAATGTTGTGTCCCGGCAGCGTAAATGATGATATCCGCCTGACGTAAGGCAAGTTTCACACCTGACGATACCCCGACGTAACAATGATGTTGTTCCAAATAAGCGCGTTTCTCACAGGTACTTAACTTGTCAAAACGCAATCGATCCAACGAACGATCTAACAGATAAACTCGTTCAATTCTGACATTAGAACGTAGTTCTACGATTTCTGCTTCGCTATATAACATTTCACCATTTTCACGAAGCGCAACCAGTTTTTTATCTTCAATGCTGGTTGGTAAAACCGTACCACGAAGTTTAAAAAGACGATCAATAGCCTGAGTTGCCATTTCTATATTTCGTTTAAATGCTAGAAAAGCCCCAGCATAAATACAGTTCATAATTGAACAGTCAGTAAAATCAAACTCCTCATCGTTTACTTGTTCGATCAATCGTAAACCGACAATAAATTCGGATACAAACTTTCGAATACCTACACGGACGCTATCATTATCTAGTTGTATACCAACCAAATCATTCGAAATACCTTGTGCGAAATTGTCCAAATCAGAATAAATTTGAACTCGAGAATAACCCTGCGGATAGCGATATCTAAATAAATGTAGGTACTTATCGTACTCAGGATCATCCTGAGGCAGCATCAGTTCTTGTACTTTTCGTATATCAGAGGGACCCAACATGCCGAAAAACCTACGAATTTCTCCAGTAGACTTGCCATCGTCATAAGCATTGACAACAGAAGTAACCTTAAGACCCTGTCGATCCAGCAGAGCAGGGATTACAGTAGCAGCGCCCCTGCCACCATTTATTACAACCACGTTTAACACATTCACTCCAGTTTTTCGTAAACAGAACGATAGCGCAGATTAGCTACTTCAAGACCTAACATTCCTCTGGCAGCCAATCTCAATCTCACACCACCTTTTGCAATTATCTCTAGCAATCGTGCAGAAACTTCGATCAAAGCGTTATCAGAACCAGCATCAATTACTAAACCCGCATCTAGCTCAGCAATAATTGTGGTTACATCACCCACACCAAAATTACAAATCGCTGGAATGCCCGCAGCAAAACTTTCGGCCAACTTCGTAGGGGAAGAAGCAATTCGTGCATAACTCGGCTGAATAAAACTGATTAAAAGGTCTATTGCCGGTAACAATCTAGAAACATCTGCCCTACTGACCGACAGAAGCTTCACATCTTTATGTAACTTTGCAGATAAATATTTTTGCATTTCAACATTGAATCGTTTCACATCAGGTGTAAGCGCGAGTACATAAACTTTTGAATTATTAACAGCAGCAAGCTCGACAAGACGAAAAAAACGATCCGACATGTACATACGACCAACAGAACCCAAATATCCAAGCACTATAGCGTTCTGCGGCAAACAAAGCTCAATACGAGCTGACTCTCGAGTTAATGAATCCGCAAGGATAAAATGATCAAAATCAGCACAACAAGGAATAACGGTTATTTTTTCTAGTGCAGCCCCAAGTTTAACTACTTCATCAACAACCGCAGCAGTTAAAACAACAATCTGGTCAGCTTTTCTCAATAAGGAGTGCTCAATAAACTTGTAATAGCGATATTGCCATCGATGAGTCAATTTATTTAAATCCCAGCCTCCTTTGTCAACCCGTTCATCGACCCATAAACCACGGAAGTCAAAGATTAATTTCAATCCAAACCTTTGTTTGAGAAACAAACCTACCTGAGCAGCAGCATGACCACGCGCATGTACTAACCCTAACCTCTCAAATAGAGCAATCCTCGCACCCCAAAAGTACATACGTGTCAAATCCCATACCTTACCCGCTGCACCATACCCTTGGGTAAACGAAAGCGGTGTCCATTTAATACCCAACTCTGCCAGCTTTAAACGAAGGATTGCTTCGCCCTCCAACAGGCGTGCAGGTTTCTCAAAGCTGATGATATGTATTGATCTCGGATGTTGAGCAATACCATATAAGTAGGGGAGGATCTGACTGCTTCCTAATGGATCAAGTAAACCGTCATAG
>JBJSYX010000111.1:0-2652 GCA_046090005.1 Methylomonas sp.
AGCCCCGATGATTTTCGTTACTTCGTCGATAGCTGCCACCAAAACGGCATTGGCGTGATTTTAGACTGGGTACCAGCGCATTTTCCAAAAGACGCGTTTGGTTTGGCGCGCTTTGACGGTAGCCCACTTTACGAACACGAAGACCCACGCAAAGGCGAGCACCGCGACTGGGGCACTTTGATTTACAACTACAGCCGCAACGAAGTGAAAAACTTTTTGCTGGCCAGTGCGGTATTTTGGCTACAAGAATTTCACTTAGACGGCCTACGGGTTGATGCAGTAGCCTCAATGCTGTATCTGGATTATTCCCGCGAAGCTGACGACTGGATTCCGAATATGTACGGCGGTAACGAAAATCTCGAAGCTATCGACTTTTTACGCCACTTAAACAGCGTCACCCACCAGCAATTACCTGGCACCGTGATTATGGCCGAAGAATCGACCTCATGGCCGCAAGTCACTCGCCCCACTTGGACTGGCGGTTTAGGTTTCTCAATGAAATGGAACATGGGCTGGATGCACGATATTCTGGCTTACATGCAGCAACAACCGATTCACCGCGCTTATCATCACGACCAACTTACCTTTGGCCTGCTGTATGCGTTCAGCGAAAACTTCATCCTACCGTTCTCGCATGATGAAGTGGTGCATGGTAAAGGTTCATTGCTGAATAAAATGCCCGGTGACGAATGGCAACGCTTCGCCAATTTGCGCTTGCTTTACACCTTGATGTTTACCTACCCTGGCAAAAAACTGCTGTTTATGGGTAGCGAATTCGCCCAAGGTACGGAATGGGGATTTAATCGCAGCTTAGACTGGTATGTATTGCAATACCCGCATCACCAAGGCGTGCAATCCTTGGTAAAAGACCTCAATCAACTTTACACCTCACAACCCGCCTTATATCAACACGATTTTGAACATCAAGGTTTTGAGTGGATAGACTGCCACGACGTACAGCAATCAGTGATTAGCTATCGCCGCAAATCAGCCGATGAAGATTTGATTGTGATTCTTAACTTTACCCCCGTACCGCGTCAGGATTATCGAATTGGCGTACCGGCAGCCGGTAGCTATACCACGATTTTCAACTCCGACTCTGAGTATTACGATGGCAGCAACCTCGGTGAGGCTATCAGCGTTTCAGAGCCGATTGCTTGGATGAATCAAACTGACTCAATTACTGTGACCCTGCCGCCATTGGCTGGCATCATCTTAAAATTGTCATCGCCATTATGAAAAAAATCCTGTTCGCCAGTAGCGAAACCCATCCCTTAATCAAAACCGGTGGCTTAGCCGATGTTGCGGGTAGCTTGCCTGCCGCTTTATCAGAATTAGGCCAAGAGATTCGGATTATCATGCCGAACTACCAAGCGATTAAACACCAGCAACCCTGTCGGCCACTGGGTTCCATCATGGTCAATAATTGCCAAGTTCAGCTATTGGAAACCGTGCTACCGGATACCAATGTCACAGTTTGGCTAGTCGATTACCCAGCGTTTTTTGACTTCCCTGGGAATCCCTATGTCGATGCCAACGGCCAAGCTTGGCCCGACATTGCTGACCGCTTTGCGCTATTTTGCCGCATCGTCACCGAAGTAGCGATGAATCGTGCTGACCTTGATTGGCAACCCGATGTCGTCCATTGCAACGACTGGCAAACTGGCTTAATACCGGCTTTGTTGTCATTAGAAAGCCAACGCCCAGCAACGGTTTTCACCATTCACAACATGGCCTACCAAGGCACTTTCGACCGCAACACCTACGTCCAACTCAATTTGCCCGGCCAACTTTGGCATCCAGCCGGTTTGGAATATCACGGCATGATGTCGTTCATCAAAGGCGGCTTGGCATTTGCCGACCGGATTACCACCGTCAGCCCCACCTATGCCCAAGAAATTCAAACGGCCGAATTTGGTTATGGCCTAGAAGGCTTACTCAGCTATCGCCAAGATAAATTAACCGGCATCATCAACGGCATCGACACCAGCATCTGGAACCCTGCCACCGACACCAACCTGCCGCACCCTTACAACGCCAGCAAATTAGCCGATAAACAAAACAACAAAACCGCCTTGCAACAACGCATGGAATTACCCGTTGACGAAAAAATCCCACTATTCGGCTTAATTGGCCGCTTAGTTGAGCAAAAAGGCATTGATTTGGTTTTAAGCTGTTTGGCAGAAATGGTCGCAATGCCACTGCAATTTGTCTTGCTGGGTAGTGGCGACAAAACCTATGAGCAACAGCTTCAAGACTTTGCCAACCAATACCCTGACAAAATCGCCATCAGCATCGGTTACAACGAAAGCTTGGCACATCAAATCGAAGCCGGTGTGGATGTGTTCCTAATGCCTTCACGCTTTGAGCCCTGCGGCCTGAACCAAATGTACAGCCAACGCTACGGCACCCTGCCCATCGTTCGCAAAACCGGCGGTTTGGCTGACACTGTCATCGACGCCCTGCCCCACACCCTGAACACCGCCACCGGCATTGTCTTCAACGCTGCGAATCCATCAGCATTAATGGAAGCGATTAAACGCAGCTTGGTGTTATTTGACAACAAAAGTCACTGGAAAAAAATCCAACGCAACGCGATGGCAAAAGATTTTTCCTTGAGCAATGCCACCAGCTTGCGCTTTTTCGCCACCA
>JBJSYX010000112.1:0-3409 GCA_046090005.1 Methylomonas sp.
TTTTGGAGTGAGTCAACCCACATTAGCAGAAGCACGTCCTCGTTTAGGACTGAGTTTAACCGGGCCTCAAAATGCGCCCTCCGGTTATCCGGTTGAAGGGATTAATGTCAAATTGGTTAATCAAGATTCGGTAGAAGCGTCTGCTTCGCGTCTACGGTTGGTTATTCACAACGATCAATCAAGCGATTTACGGATAGAGGATGTAAAACTGGAAGTTCAGGAAGGTAACGACTGGAAGCTCTTGCCGTTGGAACAGGTAGATGGTGGTGTAATGGCGGCAATTAGTTCCGCAGGATTGCCTCATACCGAACATCACAAACGCGGCGGTTTTCCGATTAATAAAAAAACCATCAAAGAATGGCGATTACGGGCGACTTTAGCGCAAGCCGGTCATTACTCGTTAGTGGTTGCGATTTCGCCGAATAATGGCGGCACTCACTTAGCGCAACCGGCTAGTTTGAAATTGGAGGCATTATGATGCGTTATGGTTTTAAGCTAATCCTATTGGTCTTTTTAAACATCGTGGCCTTTAATCAGTCCACACACGCTGCCGATGTCCGTTGGCAAACCTTGGTGTCGTTGACTTTTGATGATGGTTTAACCCAGTCGCCGGCGCGGGCGATTCTGGCTAAACACGGTATGCACGGTACTTTTTACATCAATTCCAACAAAGTCGATTCTGGTGGTGGGTATTTAACCAAAGCAGAAGTCGATGGTTTATTAGCCGATGGCAACGAAATTGCTGGCCACACGATTAATCACGTCGATTTAGCTACCTTGTCGGATACGGATCAACATAATGCGATTTGTGACGATATGCGTAACCTAGTAGATTGGTATGGACTGGATCAAATCCACAGCTTTGCCTATCCGTTTGGTTCAACTGGCCCAACCAGTCAGAGTGTTGTCGCTGCGGGTTGTGATGGTCTTGGTACTTATGAAAGTGCTCGTGCGGTGGGCGGCTTGATTAGTGGCAAGTATTGTCAAGATTGTCCTTGGGCGGAAAGCATTCTACCCGGCAACCGTTTTTTCGTTGCCAGTAATAGCTCCGTAGCAACCACAACCACCTTGGCTGATATGCAAAGCTATGTGATACAAGCTGAACAACACGGTGGTGGTTGGGTGCCTTTAGTGTTCCATCGGGTTTGTGATGGCTGTAGCACTTTGGCGGTTAAACCGGCTGATTTGGATGCGTTTTTAACTTGGCTGGAAACCCGCACCGCTAATGACACCTATGTCAGAACCGTACATCAAGTCATGTCAGGTGATTACCCAGCACCGCCACCGCCACCGCAATTAGGCCCGAACTTAATTATTAATCCATCCTTGGAAGTTGATAAAAACAATCAAGCCCAATGTTGGTATCGTTCTAATTATGGCTCTAATAATGGTAATTGGAATCACCGTAACGATGTATCCAAAGCGCATAGTGGTAGCTATAGTGAAAATTTAGTCATTAATAGCTATAACAGTGGTGATCGAAAGTTATTGCCCGAGTTAGATGCGGGTCAAGCGGCTGGGGGATGTGCGCCGAATGTTGTTGCTGGTGAATTGTATGAGTTAAGTGCTTGGTATCAATCAACTGTACCGGCTACTTTGGTGTTGTTCTATTTGGATGCTAACGGCAATTGGCAATATTGGCGCGATGGGCCGGTTTACACAGCCGCTGATAACTGGACCCAGTTCAAATATTACGCCAGAGATTTACCAGCAGGGGCTCAAGCTTTAAGTTTTGGGCTTTCACTGAATAGTACTGGCGAATTAAGTACCGATGATTATTCAATGGCCGCAGTACTAGGTAACGTCGCAGCAGCTGATAGCCAATCACCGGTCATTGAAAGTATTTCACCAGCGGATGGTAGTACCGTAACAGGCGCTGTTTCACTAACCGCATCAGTTACCGATAATTCGGTAGTACAGAGCGTCGAGTTTTTAATTAATGGTGCGGTGGTGGCGATTGATCACACCAAACCTTATTCAGTGACTTGGAATTCCAGTTCGCTACCGAATGGTGTCATCACTTATACGGTTCGAGCGACCGATGATAGTGGTAATCAAACTGTGTCAGCGGTTAATAATCTGACTGTGCAAAATGATTTATTACCGCCAACCATCAACTTTATCCAACCACCAACCCCTAATGAAGCCGATAATGTCTCTAAGCAAGTGGTTTTATCAGCGACTGCTGAAGATGATGTCGCAATCTCAAAAGTAGCGTTTTTAGTGAATGGCACAGTGCTGGGTGTGACCAATAGCAGTCCTTATACGATGAATTGGAATACCTTGTTAAATGCTGACGGTCCGGCAAGTTTGACCGCCAAAGCCTACGATACTGCAGGCAATATCACCACTACGCCAGCGCTTAATGTGGTAGTGAATAACTATGCTGGTAACCCTGTTACCAATGCGTCTTTAGAGATTGACGCCAATAAAGACAGCGTTCCCGATTGTTGGCAATTAGGCGGGCAGGGCACTAACAGCTTTGTTTGGACGCGAATTAATAACCCAGCATTAGCGCACACAGGAAATTTCTCTGAGTCCTTACAAATTACCAGCCGTAGTTCTGGCGACCGTAAACTAGTGCAAAAACAAGATAGCAGCACCTGTGCGCCGAAGGTAACTCCGGGGGCTCGCTATACCTTGAATGCTTGGTATAAATCGACGGTACCGACGGGCTTTGTGGTCTATTACCGCAATAGTGCCGGTGTTTGGACTTATTGGCTAACCAGTCCGAATTACGTCAGCACCAATAACTGGACTCAAGCCAGCTATAGCATTCCTGCTGTACCTGCTGGTGCTACCGCTTTATCGTTTGGCTTGTATATCAATCAGGTGGGGACTTTGGTGACTGATGATTACGGGTTGGTGAATTTACCGTAGTTTGATTTAAATCATTTTCCGCAAAATAGCCTTGTTTTTCTTGCTCGCTTGAAAGTTAAGTGAGTGAGAATAACGAGGCTTTTTTATGTCATTTCATAGAAAGCGCCGCTAACTGATTGATTTTGGTAGTTATCCACAAAATCTGTGGATAACTCTGTGGATTAAAGTTGATTAAGCTCCCTAAATGCTTAATTTTTCACGGATTGACTTAGATTGATTAGCTTTTAGACACCCGATTTAGATTAATATAAATCAATAACTTAGCTTATTTTTACTTGAGAGTTTAGCTGTTAGAGTGAAAAAGTAGCTGATCGAAACTGTCAATCGGTTTTTGTTGATAACTGTGTTAAACATACTTAATCAACCTAAAAATTTTGCTTGTCACTTAAGTCGTGCGTGCTGAGTTTGTCGAGGCGTGAATGGCGATACTTGGGATAAGCACTGGACTTTTATTCAAATACTGACTTAATTGAAGTATTGGTCATGAAACAACTTATCAGCATTTTAGTGCTTTTTCTGACCCTAACCT
>JBJSYX010000113.1:0-4241 GCA_046090005.1 Methylomonas sp.
CCATCAGGCATCATCGGTAACGTTAATACTTGGGAATTTGAAGGCAAACAATATGTTGGCGTTCTTTCAGGTATCGGCGGCTGGGCAGGTATCGGTATCGCAGCTGGTCTTGACGACGGCTCTTCATCAACTAACTCAGAAGGTTTGGGTGCGGTTGGTGCGTACAGAAGCTTAAGCTCTTACACCAAATTGGGCGGTACATTAACTGTATTCGCTTTGCCTAACTAATTTCTAAGCAATTAGATTTAAGTAAAGCAAGCCTTGGTCGAGCAATCGGCCAAGGCTTTTTTATGTATAGTCACTCGCTAAAAGGAATCTGCAATGAAAACACCTTCGACTGCTTTGAAACTATTATTACTAGCAAGCATTGCCACATTCAGCCCCAATAATTACGCCGAAGAGACATTCAAAGTCTGCGCCGACCCGGTTAATCCGCCCTACTCTAGCCAAGATCAAACAGGCTATGAAAATAAAATTGCGGCTTTATTTGCTGAACAATTAGGGCAAACAGTTGAATATACTTGGTTACCCGACCGCATTGGTTTCATTCGCAATACTTTAAAAGCCGAGAATGATAATGGCCAAGGCTTTAAATGCGATGTAGTAATGGGGGTGCCAGTCGGTTTTGAACTAACCGATACGACTAAAGCTTATCTACATTCGACATACGTTTTATTAATTGCCAAAGGTCGTGGCTGGGATAACATCAAACAAGCAGCACAACTCACCCAACTGGAACCGCAAAAACAGGAAAAGCTCAAAATCGCCATGTTTGATCGTGGTCCAGGCACCACTTGGTTGCAACAAAATGGCTTACTGGAACAAGGAGTACCATACCAAAGCATGACCGGTGATAGCGAACATAACGTAGCTATGCAAATCGAAAATGATTTACGCAACGGCAAAATAGATATGGTGATTTTGTGGGGACCAATGGCGGCTTATGTGCAAGCACAAGATAAAAAAGACAGTTATATCTTCATTCCTATGCAATCGACAGCGGATATAAAATTTGATTTCTCAATCGCGATGGGTGTCCGCCAAAGCGATGGCAAACGAAAGCAACAATTAAACGATTTGATTGATAAAAACAAAGACAAAATCGCAGCGATTATTGCCGGCTACAACATTCCACAACTACCTATTCCTGTAGCGCCAGCTAAAAAGGATGATGACTAGCCTTTATGATTAATTGCTGCCAATTAAGGCTTCCCCGTTCATCCTGAGCTTGGCGAAGGATGAACGAAAAGCCCAAGGGGCCACCGCCAATCAACCGCCGTTCATGCTTCGACCTTGCTCAGCACGAACGGCTTAAGTTGTAAGCAAGATTTGTTAGATGCGCTGACAGCTATTTTCGAGAAATATCAGTCAATATCGCCAATTTATGAATACTGCCAGTGTCCGCGACTTACGCGAGATGGAATTACGCCTTGAGTCAAAAATTGACAAAGTAACCTCGGAACTTAAAGTCGATTTAATCAAATGGATTGGCTGGTTCTCTAGTTGCTCAAGCGGCTGTGATAGCTCCTGCTTTAAACAACCGCCCGTCCAAATACTTTCACCTTATGCGCAATAAACCCAGCCATTTCCGGTGTCAGTTGCGACCAGTTAAATGACCAACGCCAATTACCTTCGATAGTACCCGGCGTATTCATCCGATCAGCGGAACCTAAACGTAGTAAGTCCTGCATTGGAATAATCGCCAAATTAGCAACTGAAGCCATCGCCGTATGAATTAAGGCATCTGGCATCGGTAAATTCGACCAACCTAGATAATCATAAATAGCCTGCTTTTCACCATCACCCAAGCTATCAAACCAGCCCAAAGTCGTATCATTATCATGAGTGCCGGTATAAACCACACAATTATGTGGATAGTTGCTGGGTAAATAAGGATTACCACTATTACCGTCAAAAGCGAATTGTAAAATTTTCATCCCCGGCAAACCAAACTCATCCCGCAAGGCTTCAACCTCATCAGTGATAATCCCTAAATCTTCAGCAATCAAAGATAAATGGGGCAAAGCGGCTTGAATTGCCTGCAATAAAGCCGCACCAGGCGCTGTAACCCACGATCCGTTAATCGCTGTTTCTTCATCACCCGGGATCTCCCACGCCGCTTCAAAGCCTCTGAAATGGTCGATGCGCAAAATATCAAATAATTGATATTGGCTTTCCAATCGTTCCAGCCACCACTTAAAACCGGTTTGTTGCAGATAATCCCAATCGTAATGCGGATTACCCCAACGCTGGCCATTTTCTGAAAAATAATCCGGCGGCACACCGGCCACCACATCCATTTCACCGGCTTGATTTAACTTAAACACTTGCCGATTAGCCCAAACATCTGAGCTGTCGTAAGCAACAAAAATCGGAATATCACCAAACAACAGTACATGCTTGCTTTGCGCATAAGCTTTAAGCTCTGCCCATTGTTTAAAAAATACATATTGCTCAAATTTGATGGTATCCATCGCTGTTTTTAGCAAATGCTTGGACTCATTCAGAGAGGCGGCTTCACGCTGTTTTAAACCTTCCGGCCATTGATTCCAGCTTTGATGACCAAACAAATTTCGTAGCGCGATAAATAAAGCAAAATCATCTAACCAACTGGCTTTCTCAAAGCAGAATTTCTGAAACTCCGCGTGATCCGCTAATTGCGCGTGAGATTGAAAACCAAAAAAAGCTTTGCTTAATAAACAAGTTTTGCCGCAAGCATTACCCGACTGACAATCAATACAGGCTTCTGCAGCACTTAGCCAACCTTTATCGACGAGCCAATCGATACTAATTAGAGCAGGATTACCAGCATGAGCAGACAGACATTGGTAAGGCGAACCATCACCGTGCGGCATCCCTAAAGGTAAAGTTTGCCAAACGGTAACGCCAATATCATGGAGAAAATTAACGAAATTATAAGCTTCCTTACCTAAGTCGCCCCCGCCCCCCAAATTAGGCAATGAAGTAATATGCAGTAGCACACCAGCACGACGTTTATCCAAGAGATCGCTCATAATTTGCCTATATCAACAGATTAAAAGAATGGCCTTAGCCATTTGTAACAGCAAGAGGGACGAGCAAAACGTGGGCAATCCTTTGCCCAAGCGAGTTACCTGACGTAATGTCTACGTTGGCCCAACATTTCTGCTGTCACCAACACCACGCCGCCTTTACTCACATAAAAACGTTTTTCATCTTCAGCTAAATCTTCGCCAATGATAGTGCCTTCAGGAATTTGACAACCTTTTTCGATAATCGCCTTAGTAATACGGCAATGTCTACCAATATCCACATCCGGCATCACCACCGAATCTTTAACAACACTGTAAGAGTTGACGCGAACTTGTGAAAACAACAACGAATGCTTAACGGTAGATCCCGAAATCACACAACCACCGGAAACCATAGAGTCAATCGCTTGGCCGCGTCTATCGTCATCATCAAAGACAAATTTCGCTGGCGGGGTTTGCGCTTGATAAGTCCAAATCGGCCAATTGTTATCATACAAATTCAAATCAGGTTTAACCCCAATCAATTCCATATTCGCCGACCAATAGGCATCAATGGTTCCCACATCGCGCCAGTAACTTTGATGACCGCTTTGTAAATCTAAGAATGGATAAGCATTAACCCGATATTTATCAATCACTGCCGGAATAATATCTTTACCAAAATCACGGCTAGAATTTGGCGTATCGGCATCTTTAATCAACTGTTCAAACAAAAACGCTGCGTTAAAAATGTAAATCCCCATAGAGGCTAAAGCAGTATCTTCACGGCCTGGCATTTTGGGCGGATTCGCAGGTTTTTCAACAAAGGCTTTAACACGACGATTTTGGTCAACATCCATCACGCCAAACTCTTTGGCATCTTCTAAAGGCACTTCGATACAGCCAATGGTTAAATCCGCGTCATTGGCGACATGGTCAGCCAACATCGCCGAATAATCCATTTTGTAAATATGATCACCCGCCAATACCAAAATGAACTCAGGATTACGACTGCGCAAAATATCAATGTTTTGGAAAATCGCATCGGCAGTGCCTTGATACCAAGAATGTTCATCGTGACGTTGTTGAGCCGGCATCAAATCCACATACTCGCCGAATTCACCGCGTAAAAATCCCCAGCCCTGCTGGATATGTCGAATCAAGGAATCCGCTTTATATTGCGTCAGAATGCCGATTTTACGAATGTCAGAATTGATACAGTTTGATAATGGAAAATCGATAATCCGAAAT
>JBJSYX010000114.1:0-3303 GCA_046090005.1 Methylomonas sp.
TCGGTGCTCGGCGCGGCAGATGGGAACATAACTACCCACCACCCAACACCAGTGATCTAAATCAGCATTAGCAATGGCAAAATTATCAAGACGCGGATTTTTGAAAACCGGATTGGCTTCAAGTTTGGCAATGCTAAACGGTTGCCAACCACTGTTTGGCAAGACAGCCAGCAAAGCCCATGTTGTAGTCGTCGGAGGCGGTTTTGGCGGGGCAACAGCGGCAAAATACATCCGTTATTTTGACCCAACTATCCGCGTTACCTTAATCGAACCTAAAGCCAAATACATCACTTGCCCCGCCAGTAACTGGTTATTTGCCGGATTAACCACGCTGGAACAATTAAGTGTTGATTATCAGCAATTAAAAATTTACGGGATTGAGGTCATATGTGACCGCGTTATTCAAATCAATGCAGACAAACGCAGCATCATCCTCTCTAGCCAACAAGCAATCAGCTATGATCGTTTAGTGTTATCACCGGGTATCGATTTTCGTTGGAATACCCTGCCCGGTTTAAATCAGGCTTTAAGCCAACAATTTCCTCATGCTTGGCAAGCTGGGCCACAAACTGAATTATTAAATCAGCAACTACAAGCAATGCCAGACAATGGCACATTGCTGATTTGCGCGCCTCCCGATCCCTATCGCTGTCCACCGGGACCTTATGAACGCGCCAGCATGATGGCCTATTGGCTAAAACAGCATAAACCACGCGCTAAAATCATTATTCTCGACCCTAAACGTAGCTTTTCTAAACAGGCTTTATTTGAAGCGGGTTGGAAACAACATTATGGCTATGGCAGCTCGAATAGCCTGATTGAATGGATTAGCTTGGCCGATAACCCGCTGCTGAATTTGGATGCCAAAACCAAAACCTTGACGACTGAATTTGGTGATCGCTTTAGCGGTGATGTGTTAAACATTATTCCCCCGCAAACTGCTGGCAAAATTGCGATTGAAAGCGGTTTAGTCAATAGCAGCGCTTGGTGTCCAATTCAGCCAATCAGTGCTGAATCCAGCCTTATGCCGTTCATTCATGTTATCGGCGATGCCGGACATTACGCTCCGATACCAAAATCAGCATTTGCGGCTAATTCGGAAGCTAAAGTCTGTGCATTGGCAATTGTGAGCTTATTGAATCAACAAACCATTTTACCAGCCAATTGGTTGAATACTTGTTATAGCTTGATAACCCCTAATCATGGAATTTCAATTGCAAATGGCTATCAGATTAATGCTGAAAACAGCATTACTGCGGTTAAATCTGCCGGTGGCGTCAGTCTAAAAACCGATGCCAGTTCATTAGCTCTTGAGGCAATCTATACTCAATCAGCTTACTTAAATTTGCGTTCAGATTGCTTCGATTGATAACAAAAACGGCTGAAAGTGACGAATTATCTATCCAATTATCTTGAAATCAGCTCGCCCGTGATACAATCGCGGCGTTAATTTTCCTTGGTTGAGTCAGTGAAGAAGAAACCGCTTTTTCAAATATTATTGATGGGTATGCTGGCAAGTAGATTTGCCCAAGCCAGCAGCTTTATCGTCGAAGACATTCAAGTTAGAGGCTTACAGCGCATCTCCGCAGGTACCGTCTACAACTACCTTCCTGTTAATATTGGCGAACGCTTCGCCGAAGAAAAACAAGCCGAAGCGGTAAGAGCTTTATTTAATACCGGATTTTTTAAAGACATTACCTTAGAGCGCGAAGGCGGTGTTTTAGTGATTAATGTCGTCGAACGACCTTCGGTTGCCAAAGTGGTTATTGAAGGCAATAAAGACATCAAAAAAGAAGATCTCACCGAAGCATTAAAGAAAATCGGCCTTGCCGAAGGTAAAGTGTATAACAAACAAGTGCTCGATAAAGTTGAGCAAGAATTACGCCGCCAATACTTTAGCCACGGTAAATACGGCCTAAAAATCAAAACCGAAGTATCTGAGCTAACCCGTAATCGGGTTGGGATTAATATCCAGATTTCCGAAGGTAAAGTTGCCAAAATCAAACAAATCAATATTGTCGGCAACACCGCGTTTGAAGCTGACAAAATCAAAAAAGAGTTTGAATTAAGCACCACCAATTTTTTATCGTTGTATTCCAAAGACGATCAGTACTCCAAACAAAAACTACAAGCTGACCTCGAAAAACTACGCTCTTATTATCTCGATCGTGGTTACATCAATTTCTCAATCGAATCGACTCAGGTTGATATTACTGCCGATAAAAAAGAAATTTACATCACCATCAATGTTAAAGAGGGCGATGTTTATAACTTGGAAAAAGTTAAGCTAACCGGCGAATTAATTGTGCCACCTGAAGACTTGGTGAAATTAGTTAAAGTCGGTCCCGGCGAAATTTTCTCGCGCAAAAATGCCACTGAAACCTCAAAAGCGATTTCCGACCGCCTTGGCGATGAAGGTTACACCTTCGCCAACGTCAACATGGTGCCAGAGATTAATGAAGCCAATAAAACGGTTGCTATGACTTTCTTTGTCGATCCAGGCAAACGAGTTTATGTGCGCAGAATTAATGTTAAAGGTAATACCAAAACCCGTGACGAAGTGATTCGTCGCGAAATGCGGCAAATGGAATCGAGCTGGGCAGCTAGTAGCAAAATTGAACGCTCAAAAACCCTTCTTGATCGGTTAGGTTATTTTGAAGAAGTCGGAGTAGAAACCCCGCCAGTTGTGGGCACAGCCGACCAGATTGACGTTAATTACACGATTAAAGAAAAAGCATCGGGTAACTTACAAGCTGGTGTTGGTTACTCTCAGGTACAAGGCATTATTTTTAACGCTAACGTTTCACAAGATAATATTTTCGGTACTGGTAAACGTTTGGATTTTGCGTTTAACAACAGCCAAATTATCACTCGATATAATCTGGGCTTTACTGACCCTTATTACACATTGGATGGCGTCGCCTTGGGCTACAACTTGGGTTACACCAAGCGCAATGCTTATGCCGCGAACCTAGCCAGTTACAATACCAATATCGCGAATGCAGGGGTAAACTTTGGTATTCCATTGAATGAGTTTGATCGAATTGGTTTTGATATTGATTTGAAATCAACAGGGGTTGAGTCAACCACAATTTCGTCGAATAGAGTGAAGAACAAAATTCTTTTCTACAACGGTCAAAATTACAATTCAAACTTTGATGGCACCGCACCAAGCGATGGAGCAAGTGCAACTTTCACAACATTATCCACTTCAGCAGGCTGGACTCACGACACACTGGACCGCGCTACCTTCTCAACCAAAGGCGGTCAACAACGTTTATCCGGTTTAGTGACAGTACCATT
>JBJSYX010000115.1:0-4520 GCA_046090005.1 Methylomonas sp.
GCGCAGACAGTAACGGCGTCGCAAAAATCCAAACCCATGCCGCCCAAGCCAAACCCATCATTCAATCATTGCTGGAAATCATCCCCAAAAACCCGTTTACTGCTGCCAACCAAGCTTTAGACGGCGAAATGTTGGCGCTAATGTTTTTTTCACTGGCATTCGGCGCCGCCTTAGCCAATAGCCAATCCAACAAAACTTCGCGCTGGATTGAATTATTAGAAGAATGCTATGCCGCCTGTTTATTGATCGTTGATACGGCAATGAAATTAGCGCCAGCCGCAGTGTTTGCGCTGGTATTTCAATCGACCTTTAAATTTGGTTACCAGATTTTATTTTCACTAGGTTTTTATGTATTGGTGGTGATAGCCGGTTTATTACTGCAACAAACTTTGGTTTACAGCCTGTTATTAAAGCTATTTACCCGCATCAAGCCATTAGCGTTTTTTGCCAAGTGTCGCGACATCTATTTATATGCCTTCGCCACCGCCTCATCGAATGCGACCTTACCGCGCTCATTAGAACTGGCCGAGCAACAATTAAACATCCGCCCAGAAATCGCCCGTTTCGTTTTAACCATCGGCTCCACCGCCAACCAAAACGGCACCGCCTTATTTGAAGGCATTACCGTCTTATTTTTGGCTCAAGTTTACGGCGTCGATTTATCGCTAGGCCAACAAGTGCAAGTAGTCATGATGTCAATTTTGGCCGGCATCGGTACCGCTGGGGTTCCGGGCGGCTCATTACCGTTGATTATGATTTTGACTCAGCAAGTCGGGATTCCCGCTGAAGGTATGGGGCTGATTCTTGGCGTCGATCGCTTTCTGGATATGTGCCGCACTACATTGAATGTTAGCGGTGATTTGGTGATTGCTGCTTTGGTGAATGAAAAAGCTGATTGATTCCGGATTTAACGCAACTATAATCCGAATTTAACACATTCAAAATCCAAATTTAACAAATCAAAATGACCACATCGTCAATCAATCAATTACCTGCACTTTTACCCCGCCACCTTTCGCAATCGGTGCTAGAGGCTATGCAAGACACGCCAGCGGTTTTGATTAATGGGCCAAGACAAAGTGGCAAAACTACCTTAGCCAAACAATGTGCTCCGAATTTACCTTATTACACACTTGATGATCCGACACTATTAAATGCGGTTCGTGCTGATCCACTGGGCTTTGTGCAACAACTGGATCAGGCGATTATTGATGAAGTGCAACGCGCACCGGAATTGTTACTGGCATTAAAGCTGAGTATCGACCAAAATCGACGGCCAGGACGTTTTTTACTGACTGGTTCGGCAAATTTAATGGCTTTACCTCAAGTTTCAGAAAGTTTGGCGGGGCGAATTGAAATTCTGACCTTGCTGCCTTTATCTCAAGCAGAATTAAATCAACATCCTAGCCAGTTTCTACAATCGGCGTTAACGCAAACTTGGCCTCTGCAAGCCTCCTCAACATTCAACAGTCAATTAACTGAACAAGTGTTAACCGGCGGCTTTCCTGAAATGCAGCAACGCAGCAAAGCATCTCGACGACAAGCTTGGGCGAGGGCTTATACCACCACCTTAGTTGAACGCGATATTCGCGACCTTGCTCAACTTGAACAGATTCGCCAAGTACCACAGCTATTAGCCATTGCCGCCGAACTCAGCGGCCAATTGATCAACCTCACCCAAATCGGTGGTCAAATTGGCTTAGATGCAAAAACGGTTGCGAAATACCTGGATTTATTAGAGCGTTTATTTTTGATACGGCGACTACCTGCTTGGAGCCGCAATCATCTGAAACGGTTGACTAAAACCCCTAAGCTACATTTTATCGATTCTGGCTTGCAATCGACGCTGACAGGTCTGACTGCTGATAAGGTGTTTATAGATCGCCGTCGTTTTGGCGCAACATTAGAAACTTGGGTTTACGGGGAATTATTGAAAATCTTAAGTTTGACGCCTGAACCTTGGTTTCTATCCCATTATCGGGACAATTTAAAGCACGAAGTGGATTTTGTCTTGGAATCGCCATCGCAACAAGTGCTAGGTATCGAAGTGAAAGCGGCTGCGAGCGTCCAAATACAAGATTTTAAAAATCTGCGTGTTTTACGCGAACATTGTGGCAAGCAATTTGTATCAGGCATTGTGCTTTATAACGGCAATCATGCTATTTCATTTGGCGAACAATTCTGGGCGATACCATTACAGATGCTGTAAAGCGCTCCACCTGTGCGAAGCGCGTTACTTAATAGCAGTATCAATCTCTAAAATTATTAAACTGCAACGGCTGTTCTAAATCCTCGGCTCTCAGCATTTGGATGACTTCCTGCAAGTCGTCGCGTTTTTTGCCCGTTACCCGCACTTTGTCACCATTGATCGCGGCTTGGACTTTAAGTTTTTTGTCTTTAATCAACTTCACCACTTTTTTCGCAAACTCGCTGCTAAGACCTTGTTTTAAGGTAATGGTTTGCTGAGCGGTTTTACCGGTGTCTTGGATTTTACCGGTTTCCAAACTGCCAATATCGATGCCGCGTTTGCCCATTTTGGCGAATAAAATCGGCAACATTTGTTGGAGCTGGAAGGTTGATTCGGCTTTCATGATGATTTCTTCGTCTTTATGCTCAAACTCGGCATTCGAGCCTTTGAAATCAAAACGGGTGGAGACTTCTTTGTTGGCTTGGTCAACCGCATTGGTAATTTCGTGACCGTCAATTTCCGAAACAATATCAAATGAAGGCATGATGCTAACTCGTTGTAAAAATAGGGTGCGCCACTATAAAAGCCTTGAGGGGATTATTCAACCTGTCATCACCTATTGGCCTACGTTATAATTTGGGCATTTTTCACTAATCAAGTGGTCCGAACGTGTCAACTAGCAACAACGATGTCTCTACTTTTCAGGGCCTGATTTTGACCTTGCAAGAATACTGGTCGAATCAGGGCTGTGTGTTATTACAACCTTTAGATCAAGAAGTGGGGGCGGGGACTTTTCATCCGGCCACTTTTTTACGCGCGATTGGCCCTGAGCCTTGGAATACTGCTTATGTGCAACCTTCGCGCCGTCCAACCGATGGTCGTTATGGTGAAAATCCTAACCGCTTGCAGCATTACTACCAGTTTCAGGTGATGATGAAGCCATCGCCAGCCAATATCCAAGAACTGTATTTAGGGTCTTTGCGACACTTGGGTTTGGATTTATTGGAACACGATATTCGCTTTGTTGAAGATAACTGGGAATCACCGACTTTGGGCGCTTGGGGCTTGGGCTGGGAAGTTTGGCTGAACGGCATGGAAGTAACTCAGTTTACTTATTTCCAACAAGTCGGCGGCTTGGAATGTAAGCCAGTGACCGGTGAAATTACTTATGGCTTGGAACGGATTGCAATGTATTTGCAGGGCGTGGAAAGCGTGTTTGATTTGGTTTGGACCCGCGGCCCGCAAGGAGTTGTGACTTATGGCGATGTGTTCCATCAAAACGAAGTCGAAATGTCCGAGTTTAACTTTGACCATGCCAACGTCGAATTCTTGTTCCAATGTTTTGACACTTACGAGCGCGAATGCTTGATGCTGTTGGAAAAAAACCTGCCGCTACCTGCTTATGAAATGGTGTTAAAAGCCTCGCATTCATTCAACTTGCTGGATGCCCGTCATGCGATTTCCGTCACCGAGCGCCAGCGCTTTATTTTACGGGTGCGTAATTTAGCCAAATCGGTTGCTGAAGCTTATTACAACCGCCGCGAAGCCTTGGGCTTTCCGATTCTTGCCAGACAGGGAGCGTAATCATGACCACTAGCAATCATTTATTATTTGAACTGGGCTGCGAAGAATTGCCGCCTAAATCCTTGAAAAAACTCAGCCAAGCCTTGCTAGACAATATGTTGGCAGGTTTGAAAGAAGCTGATTTAGGTTTTAGCCATGCAAAAGCCTATGCCACTCCTCGCCGTTTAGCGGTGATTATTGAAGATTTAATCAGCTTTCAGCCGGATAAAGTCGTCGAAAAACGCGGCCCAGCGATTCAAGCCGCATTCGATGCCGAAGGTAATCCAAGCAAAGCCGCCCAAGGTTTTGCCGCGAGCTGTGGCGCTAGTTTTGAACAATTAGAACGTTTGAAAACCGATAAAGGCGAATGGTTGGTGTTTAACCAAGCGGTTAAAGGCCAAGCGACAGTGAATTTAATCCCTGAGATTATCCGTAAAAGCCTAGGCAATTTGCCGATTGCGAAACGGATGCGCTGGGGTAATTCCGATTTTGAATTTGCTCGTCCGGTACATTGGGCGGTTTTGTTGTTTGGTGCCGACGTCATCGACAGCGAGATTTTAGGTGTTAATACCGGTCGCGAAAGCTGGGGACACCGTTTTCATGCACCAAAAGCGTTAAGCATTGCTACGCCAAACGATTATTTAGTTACTTTGCTTGAACAAGGCAAAGTAATTGCTGATTTTGACCAGCGCAAAGTGATGATTTGCGATGCGGCTAATCAAGCGGCGGCAAAAGTCGGTGGTTCGGCGCATATTGAAGACGATTTATT
>JBJSYX010000116.1:0-8850 GCA_046090005.1 Methylomonas sp.
AGGGTCACTTTGCTACCTTCTTGATCTTGACTCACTGGCGCGAGTTTGAAGTGTTCGTTAATCGCTTTCGCACAGCCTTGGTGAACGATACGCGCCGCGGCACCAATATCAGCATCGGCATGAACGCCCATATCTTCTTTAATGAAGTCGATAAAACGCGCTTCTTTTTGCAAAATGTTTAATAACTGTAAAGCCGCATCCGAAGTGGCTTGTTTCAAAATCACTGGCTCTGGTGCCGGTGCTTGGATAATTTTTTCAACTTCGACAACTTTTTCTACTTCAACAATTTTCTCGACAATTTTAATTTCTGGCGCGGGCGGCTTAATCGCAGCGATTTTTTTACAGCGGCGACTGACAATAAATAAAGAAATCCAGCTGATTAACAAAAATAACAGTAATACCAAAACGGTACCGGCTAAACAAAGATGCCAAAGATCGAAAGTCGTTGGGCGTAGGGCTAAATCAATATTGTATGAATTCATGTGTATTTTTAATTGCGAACAAATTAAGGCATGGATGCTCGCTTAGACGGACATCCATGCAATTTAATTAAGGTTGTGCGCCGGCTTTTTTAGCAGCTTCGGCGTACATAAATTCTTGTAGGACTTTGCGTGTCACTTGGATTCTGAGTTTTTTCAAATGGCGATCGGCAATCACAGCAGGTACATCAACATCGGTATAGACTTTACGCATATCGGCTAAAACAGCTTCACATTCTCTAATGACTACATCTGTCGCATTACGACTTTCCAATTTAGCGTAATCGGGTTTACGCATGGTATCCATCACACATTTTTTATAGTTAAACTGTGCTTGTTGGATTTTTTGGATAGTTTCCTCGCTTAAGCTGGTTTCATTCCATTCGTCTTTAGCTTCCTCAGCCATTGTCCAGCCTGAAAAGGCCATTAAGACTAAAAATAAATAAGGTTTCATGCGCTTGCTCCACGGGCTTAATTAAGGGGCGGGATTTTACGCCAAGCAAGCGAAAATGAACAACAAACAAGCGGCCAATTAACGGCCTAATTGCTTTTCTAAGGCCAAGATACGTTGGGTAGTTGCTAATACAGTGTCGGGATTCAGACTCATCGAGTCTATGCCAATCTCCACTAGATATTCAGCCATTTCAGGATAATCGGATGGTGCTTGACCGCATAAACCGGAATGTTTGCCATTGCGCCGTGCGCCATCGACCGCCATTTTAATCATGGTTTTAACCCCAGGATCGCGTTCATCAAAGTCTTCAGCAATAATTTCCGAGTCCCTATCAACCCCTAATGTCAACTGGGTTAAATCATTTGAACCTATCGAAAAGCCATCAAAATGCTGGGAAAAGGCATCAATTTGAATCACATTATTAGGAATCTCGCACATCACATAAATCTGCAAGCCATTGTCGCCACGCTTTAAGCCTAATTGCGCCATGTAATCCAGTACCTTTACCGCTTCTTGCACACGACGGCAAAACGGGATCATTAAAATCACATTGGTGAAGCCCATTTGCTCCCTGACCCGCTTCATCGCCGCACATTCCAAAGCAAAGCCTTCAGCATAAGTAGGATGAATGTAACGTGAGGCACCACGAAAACCGATCATCGGATTGGCTTCTTGTTGCTCAAACCAGCGACCGCCGAGCAAAGTGGCGTATTCATTGGTTTTGAAATCTGACATGCGCACCACAACCGGTTTGGGATAAAAACCGGCGGCAATGGTAGCGACACCTTCGGCTAAGCGTTGGATAAAAAACTCTTTTGGCTGACTGTAACCTTGGGTTAAGGCTTGTATTTGTGAGAGTTCATGGGCATCGGCGATTTTTTCAGGATGAATCAAAGCCATAGGGTGCGCTTTGATATATTCGGTAATAATAAATTCCATCCGCGCCAAGCCCACACCATCATTGGGTAAAAAGCTGTGTTTAAACGCCAACTCTGGATTACCCAAATTCAACATGATTTTGGTTTTAGGACGTTGAAAATCGCTTAAATCGGTGCGTTTAATCTCAAACGCCAATTGCCCTTGATAGACTTTACCAACATCGCCTTCGGCACAGGACACCGTCAATTCAGTGGCATTGGCAATCTGTGTTGTCGCATTTTCACAGCCAATTACCGCAGGCACGCCCAATTCACGGGCAATAATCGCCGCATGACAAGTGCGTCCACCCCGATTAGTAATAATCGCCGCGGCGGTTTTCATTACCGGCTCCCAATCCGGCGTAGTCATATCAGCAACCAACACTTCACCGGCTTGAAATTGGTGTAATTCGGCCACGCTGTTAATCACTCGCGCCTTGCCTACCGCAATTTTGCTGCCAACCGCATGACCTTTGACCAAAATATTCGCGGTTTGTTGGAGTTGATATTGCTCCAACACCTGCCCTGCCCGTTGCGAAGCCACGGTTTCGGGCCGGGCTTGGACAATGTAGAGCTGGCCATCCAAGCCATCTTTCGCCCATTCCATATCCATGGGCCGTCCATAATGCCGTTCAATTTTTAAGGCGTAATCGGCAAGCGTTAAGACTTCTTGGTCGTTGATGCAGAATTGGCGACGTTCTGCTTGAGCAGTGGCAATATTGCGCGTCGCTTCGCGCGTATTGCCTTTGCTGTAAATCATTTTGATTTTTTTGGCACCTAACGAGCGGCGTAACACGCTACGATAGCCTTGGACAAAGGTTGGCTTGTGAACATAAAACTCATCGGGATCAACGGCGCCTTGCACCACGTTTTCACCCAAACCATAAGCACCAGTGATAAATACCGTATCTTGAAAACCCGATTCGGTATCCAGAGAAAACATTACGCCACTGGCAGCCAAATCGGAGCGCACCATTTTCATTACCCCAATCGACAAGCCAATTTTGAAATGGTCAAAGCCTTGGTCGATTCGGTAATGAATCGCTCGATCGGTAAACAGGCTGGCAAAACAGCGTTTACAGGCATCTAACAAA
Source organism: Methylomonas sp. (assembly GCA_046090005.1). Taxonomy (GTDB): domain Bacteria; phylum Pseudomonadota; class Gammaproteobacteria; order Methylococcales; family Methylomonadaceae; genus Methylomonas. The sequence goes on from JBJSYX010000116.1 coordinate 2,945, forward strand.
GCCTCGCCACCACGGATGTTCAAATAAGTGTCTTGTTGACCAGCAAAGCTGGCAGTCGGCAAATCTTCAGCGGTGGCGGAACTACGAACCGCAACAGTTAAGTCTTCGGGGTATTGTTGTTGCAGTTGCTGAAAGGCGTTAAGAATTTCTTGTTGCAGGTCGTTGGGTAACGGTGCGCTATAGACCAAATCTCTGGCTTGCTGAGCTTTATTGGCTAAATCACTCACGTTATCGGCATCAACATTATCCAACAGTTGATGCAACTTGGGCCAAGCTTGAGCTTGATTGAGTAGATAATGATAGGCTTCGGCAGTAATGGCAAAACCATTAGGCACTTTGACGTCTTGAGCAGCTAGTTCACGATACATTTCGCCTAATGAAGCATTTTTACCGCCCACCAAGGGAATATCGTTAATACTTAATTGATTAAACCAGCGAATGTACCGATAGTGCTGTGCCATAAATGCGCTCCTTAGCTGAATTTGGTTAACAGGCTAAAGCTTACCCTTAATTAACCAAAAGTGCTAAAACAAAGGCACAATTATGAATTCAACCACTCCATATAAAGCTGAACACCGTGTTCGACAGTTTTAAATTGATGATCACAACCAGCGGCACGGAGATTATCCAGATTAGCCTCGGTGAAACTTTGATAGCAACCTTTTAGGTGCTCAGGAAACGGAATATAACGAATTTGACCGCGTTGATGATAACGAATCACCGCATTAGCGACATCGTTAAAAGTTTGGCTACGACCGGTGCCTGTATTGTAAATACCGGACACCTGCGGATGGTCTAAGAACCATAAGTTAATATCAACCACATCACCGACATAGATAAAGTCGCGTAGTTGTTCACCATTGCCATAACCATCACAACCTTCAAATAAACGTAATTCGTCGGATTCTTTGATTTGATTATTTAGATGAAAAGCAACGCTGGCCATGCTGCCTTTGTGGGCTTCATGTGGGCCATAGACATTGAAATAGCGTAAACCGACCACTTGCGCGGTTAAGTTGGCTTGATGTCTGCGAATGTATTGGTCGAATTGAAATTTGGAATAGCCGTAAACATTTAAAGGCCCTTCGTATTGCAAAGACTCTTTAAAGTTGAGATCAGCACCATAAACAGCGGCACTAGAGGCGTAGATAAACGGAATTTTGTGGCTTTGGCAATAATGAAACAGAATTTTGCTGTATTCATAATTGTTGTCCATCATGTAACGTCCATCCCACTCGGTAGTGGTCGAACACGCGCCTTGATGGAAAATGGCTTCAATCGATTCTGGCTTGAAGGCACCTTGCTGTAATCGTTCCAGAAAGGTGCTTCTATCCAAATAATCTGCAATTTTGCAGTTGACTAGATTGCGGTATTTAACCCCTTGGGTTAAATGGTCAACTACTAAAATATCATCGTAACCGCGGGCATTAAGTCCTAAAACCAAATTACTGCCAATAAAACCAGCACCGCCGGTTACGATAATCATCGCTAATTACTCTGCGGCAACTTTAATTGATAAAGTGACAACCACATCAGTGTGCAAGTTGATTGCGATATCATATTCGCCAACTTGACGAATCGCGCCATTTGGCAGACGTACTTCTTGTTTTTCAACAGTAACGCCAGCTGCAGTGATTGCTTCAGCAATAGCGTGTGTACCAACTGAACCGAACAAACGACCTTCATCGCCAGTTTTGTGGGTAATCACAACGTTCAATTTACTCAACGCTTCGCCGCGTGCAGTTGCAGCAGCCAATTTCTCAGCGGCTTGTTTTTCTAATTCGGCGCGACGCTCTTCAAATTCTCTGATTTTTTTAGGTGTCGCTGCAGCAGCTTTACCTTGTGGAATCAGATAGTTTCTACCGTAACCGTTTTTGATCGTTACTTTGTCCCCTAGATTACCCAGGTTAGCTATTTTTTCTAGCAGAATAACTTCCATTTTTAAATCCTCTATCGACTAATTGTCGAAAAAATCAGGAGCTTACGCCCCATTAGGTTTGAGTTTATTTCGTAAGTCCAACCAAGTATCCAATAGCCCAAACAAGGCTACCAATACCATTACATGCGGAATAATCAATACGGTTGCGTATAAAAACGGCACCATAAAACGGCCAGTTTTCATACTTGCAAAGATGCAATGCAACACTGCCGCGCCCATAAAGGTATAAAGCACAAACAGTAAAATCGTTATATTCCAGCACAGCTCAGCAATCATGCCTGATGCTAAAAAAGCAACCGCAATAATTAACACACTTGCTAGTGCTAATTTAGGGTGTGTTCTTAAAGCCAGATATTCCAACCTAAAACCACCCGGATTAAATAACACCGACTGCCACCAACGCGCTAAAAACAGTCCGAATAACAATCCGTAAACTGTTCCAGCCGCTATACCACCCGTCATATAGTGGGCAAATACATCGGCTGATTGTTGAAGGCTCTCAACCGGTACATCAGGATTCGCCGCCAACATTGGTTGTATCATCACTTCCAATACTTGCCGCCAAAACTGCGCCACATCGGTTTGATAAAGATAAAAGCCAATTACCGCACCGATACCTAGCAAAATAGCAATTTCTATTGCTACGCCTAAATGCCGGCCTTCACGTAATACCAGTGCTATCAACCAAACCGGAACCCAAAGTACCAAACCATACAACAAAGCAAACTGGTAGCCACCTAGCAGCAAAGTGCTTAACAAGCCTGCCGCTAAACAAGCGCAAATCAGAACATAGAGTCCTTCTTTGCCACCTTTCCTCAAGGTTACCAAGGCAACTGAGGCTGAACTTACAATACTAACTGGCGGAAAAGGAAGCGATAACAAGGCAAGCGTTGATGCAACCATCATTGCTTGCAATCTGCCTTTCATAATGTAGGCTGCTAAAAACTGCACGCCTTTTCCCCAGCTATTGACTAATTATTTATGCGCGTCGCAGAAAGGCATCAACGCGATAAAACGAGCTTGTTTAATCGCAGTTGTTAACTGTCTTTGATATTTAGCGCTAGTACCAGTAATACGGCTAGGAATAATTTTGCCGGTTTCGGTAATGTATTCGCCTAGCAAATCGATATCTTTATAATCAATAACGATTGCATCTTCACCGCTAAAGCGGCAGCCTTTTTTACGTCTTACGTTGTTACGTGCCATTACAATTCTCTCAGTTCAATGTTGATTATTCAGCTTCGGCTTCTGTCTCAGCATCGGCTTCGACAGCTACTTCATCTTCAACTTCTTCTTCAACTTCTTCTTTTACACGGCTAGAGGCTTTTTGACCGTCATTACCGCTGATAGCAATTGCAGAAGGCGTAGTAATCGCTTCTTTTTGTAACAAAGTTAAGCTACGCAAAATCGCATCATTGAAACGGAAGCCACTTTCTAGCTCGTCCAAAGTCGCTTGATCGCATTCGATGTTCATTAACACGTAATGTGCTTTGTGGATTTTTTTGATTGGATAAGCCAAATGTCTACGGCCCCAATCTTCTAAACGGTGGATTTTACCAGCCGCTTCTTCAACGGTAGATTTATAACGTTCAATCATGGCAGGAACCTGAGCACTTTGATCAGGGTGTACCAAGAAGACGATTTCATAATGTCGCATGATTGCTCCTTTCGGTTAAAAAAGCCTCCCACCAATTAACAGTGGTGAAGCAAGGGTTCGGGACACAGCGTCCCAAAAAGCTGTCCATTATAAAAACAGGCATTGTTTTTGCAAAGGATTATTTTGTTTTTGTCTGAGTTTGCATTGAAACTAGAATTTAGCTTTCACTGCAAATGAATGAACCTAGCTAATCAGAGATTTTCTAAGCTTTACAATAAGAAGGAATCCAAGTTTTCTCTATCATATAGCTTGGCAACTTGTTGAAATCAAACGCTTCACCATCCTTGATCATCTGTTTGACATCAAATAGATGCGCGACTTCAGGAATGTCGTTAAAGAACATGGTGTAAAAAGGTTTGACTAAATATTTCGAGATTTTGATGCCAATTGGACCAATAAAATTACGTCTTTGGCCAACATGGGCAATTTCATCGATAGTAATTTCATCCAATAACTCTTTTAATCTGTCACGAACCAAAGGCTCATCGGCAAATAATTCATCAAATAAACGATAAAGATGACAATAAAAAGTAACGCCCATTAATTCTGTCACAAACGCTGGGGTATCCATTAAAAAGCCAGGCAACTTTGGAAACTGCTCATAGACTTTTTCTTTGAATGGCGTTAAAGACACCCATTCAACTTGATCTAAACCACAAGTTTTCAGCATCTCATCAAATAAACGCACATGACAAAACTCTTCCGCCAAATGAATTCTGGAAATTTTATCTTCAAGCAAATGTGAATTTGCCATATCAGGCACCACATCCCACGCCCCTTTTATTCCCACCCATTCGTGACGAGCAAATTTATAAATTGCAGATAACAATAAAATTGTTCGATCTAATGTCTTTGGATCATCAACCATTTCAACGTAATTACGGTAGAAAGCCTCTGTATTTTCTAAAGGTTTAGTTAATCTGACAGGGTTATTTTGAAAATAGGTAAGACGGGCGCGTTTTTTAGCCAAATCTTTATCGGCTTCCAATAATTCTCCACCATGATTTTGAGTGAATACCCAATAATCATCAAAATTATCTTTACGCTGTTGTTCAGTGGCATCGGTAAAAATAGAATAATAACTAGCGTTAGACATTTTAATTAACCTCCATTGTAAGTTTAGTTATCATAACCCATAGCTAATGTCCCAGTGCAATTAATACTAAACAAAAGTACGCTTCAACTCAGGATTACCACTATAATACCGCCTCAAATTAACCCTATAAACCCGCTTCTATGACACCACTTTCTATCGGTCCTATCATGATTGACATCGAGGGGCAAAGCCTCTCGGCACTGGATAGAGAAAAAATTGCTCATCCCAATACTGGCGCATTAATTCTATTCGCTCGCAACTACGAAAATCCAGAGCAAATCGCGGCATTGATTAACGAGATTCGCTCCGCTCGTAATGGCGACATTTTGATTGCCGTTGACCAAGAAGGCGGCCGAGTTCAACGCTTTCAAACCGGTTTTACCCGCTTACCCGCTGCAGCTGTCTATGCTGAAAAACCAGAATTAGCAGAAGCGGCTGGCTGGTTAATGGCTGCTGAGTTACTGACTGTTGGCGTTGATCTCAGCTTCGCACCAGTGCTTGATGTCGATTGCGGCGTCAGCCAAATCATTGGCAATCGCTCGTTTTCACAACAAAGTAATTTGGCAGCTAGTTTAGCTTCCCGTTTTCGACGCGGCATGAATAGCGCTGGCATGGCGGCAACCGGTAAACATTTCCCTGGACATGGCGCAGTCGCTTTAGATTCACACCTCACCTTGCCGATTGACGACCGTGATTTAGACACTATCCGCCAACAGGATTTAGTGCCATTTAAACACTTAATCAACGAAGGCCTAGAGGCCATCATGCCCGCCCATGTGGTTTATCCAAAAATCGACAAATTACCCGCTGGTTTTTCTCGGCTTTGGCTACAAGAAATTCTTCGCCAAGAACTCGGCTTTGACGGCGCAATTTTTAGCGATGACTTAAGCATGGAAGGTGCCGCTTGCGCGGGAAGCTTCCCCGACCGCGCCCGTCTAGCCGAAGAGGCCGGTTGTGACATGCTATTAGTCTGCAACAATCCAAGCGCGGCCGAACAAGTGTTGGATAGCGTTGCAATCCGCAACAACAACGACCGCCAACGTCGATTATCAGCCATGCTCGGTGTGGCTAAACTCAATCGCCAACAACTGTTTGCCAGCGAACAATGGCAACAAGTTTCCAAACAAATCAGCCAATTGTGTGAATCTAATGCTTGATGAAATCAGACAAATTGAAGCGAATGCCATCTGCTTATACAACGCAGAACAGCTAGA
>JBJSYX010000117.1:0-2751 GCA_046090005.1 Methylomonas sp.
AATGCCACAAATCCGGCAAGCAAGGTTTGCCAAGTTAAAGGCAAACCGTAAAGGGTGATTAAAAAACCGGCAACTTCGTCCCAAACAATACCGCCAAAATCATGCACGGCCAGTTTCTTAGCGGCTTGATCGCAAATCCAGATGCCAACAATAACGCTCAAAGCGGTTGCGATTAGATAAATCGTTGGATTGCTATAAAGCATTAAGGATAAATAAATGGGTACAGCGGCCAAAGTTCCCAAAGTTCCCGGCATGTATTTTGATAAACCGGAACCAAAACCAAAGGCCAACAATAACACCGGATCTTGTAAGATTTGCTTGGCGCTTAACTGATTTTTACCGTAATGCGGTCTAAGAAAAATGCTCAAAACCTGTTGCCTCTAATGTTTGTGGCTGTCCACCGCGTAGGATGCGTAACCCCGCTTCTGCTTCAATCACGCCAAGACAATAACACCCCTCAGGCAGGTGTGATTGCGGCGATGCGGTGAAACATAATTCGTAATCATCACCGGCTACTAAGGGTAATTGCCAATCACCGGTTTGTTGAATATAGCGCTGTACTTCGGCTGATAATGGCAATTTATCCCAATCCAAACTCGCCCCTACGCCGCTTTTTTGCAAAATGTGGCCTAAATCAGCCGCCAATCCGTCGGAAATATCAATACACGCATGAGCGACATCGCGCAAAGCCAAGCCTTGAGCGACACGCGGTTGTGGTTGGTTAAAACGGGCTAAAGCAGGCGCAGGATTATCACAAATATAACCTTGCTTAATTTTCAGACCTAGCCCTGCATCACCTAATTGACCGGTAACATAAATTAAATCGCCGACTTTGGCATTGGAACGCAATAAAGCTTTGCCTTTTGGTACTGCACCCATCGCTTGGACAGTCAAGGTTAACGGGCCTGAAGTGGTATCACCACCAATCAAATCGACTTGGTACTGTTGAGCCAGCTTGATAAAACCTTGCGAAAAGGCTTGTAGCCAAGGGTGATCAATTTTAGGCAGGGTTAAAGCCAAAGTCACCGCAAACGGTTCAGCCCCCATCGCCGCTAAATCACTAAGATTAACCGCCAATAGCTTGTGACCTAATAACTCAGGCTCGACATCGGCAAAAAAATGCACGTTTTCGACCATGGTATCGGCCGTAACGGCAAGCTGGTAATCGGCTGGCAAATTAAGCAACGCGCAATCATCGCCTATGCCCAATTGGGTAAAGCGATGTTGCGGTTGGTGAACGGCAAAATAACGCCGAATCAGATCAAACTCGGCCTGCGCCATTAGCTGACGGATTTGCCTTGTTTAGCGGCAATTTCCACCGCGCGAACTTTTTGAGCCACTTTATCGAGAATGCCATTGACGTATTTGTGGCTACCATCGGCACCAAAGAATTTCGCCAAATTAACCCCTTCGTTAATAATCACTTTATAAGGGGTTTCAAGGCGATTGATTAATTCATAAACACCGATACGCAAAATTGCCCGTTCAACCGGATCAATTTTCTCAACCGGTCTATCAACGAATTCGGCCAAAGCCGCATCAATGACATCCAATTGCTTAGGCACACCGTGAAATAACTCAGTGAAATACGTTTTCTGTGCGCCTTTCAGTAATTCTTCTTCTAAAAAATAAGTTTCGATGCGGGTCAAACTATTGCCCGACATTTGCCATTGATACAAGGCTTGCACCGCGCATTTTCGGGCATTGGTTTTTGCTTCGCTCATTAAACGCCCTGACTCGCACTCGCTAAATTATTAAATAAACTAACCATTTCAATCGCTGATAAAGCCGCTTCTGCGCCTTTGTTACCGTCTTTAGTGCCTGCTCTTTCAATCGCTTGCTCGATGCTATCAACGGTTAAAACACCAAAACTAACCGGTAAATCGTATTGCAACGACACTTGAGCAATGCCTTTCACGCATTCGCCAGCCACGTATTCAAAATGCGGTGTGCCACCACGAATCACAGCGCCTAAAACGATAATTGCATCGTATTTTTTGCTGGCAGCAATCCGTTGAACAGCAACCGGTAATTCAAAAGCACCTGGTACTTTAACCAAGGTAATTTGAGCTTTATCAGCACCGTGACGCACTAAAGCATCAATCGCGCCACCTTCGAGTTGGTCAACAATAAAGCTGTTAAAGCGAGAAGAAACGATACAAAACTTACCGCCTTGCGCGGAAAAATTGCCTTCAATGGTATTGACAGTTGTCATATGTGTACCTTTTGTTGAATGGGTGAATGAGAATTAAACGGTGGCTTCGACGTGTTCGACCACTTGTAAATCGTAACCGGATAAACCGATATAATTGCGTTGTGTGCCCATGACTTTTAAGCGTCTGACGCCTAAATCGGACAAAATTCTGGAGCCTGTGCCGGTCATCCGCCAATCGGCATCACTACTTTGATCAGGACTATTTTTAATCCCGTTATCTTGTAATTGATAACTGTGAATCAATTCGACCAAGGCTTTATTGGTTTCATTTTGACGAATAATCACCAACACGCCACGCCCTGCTTCGGCGATTTTTTTCATCGCTTCACGGATAGGCAAGCTGCAATCGCTACGTTTGGAGAACAATAAATCGTCACTTAAATTGCGTGAATGTACCCGTACCAATACTGGCTCATCGCCCGCTACGTCGCCCATAACTAAAGCTAAATGGACGTTGTCGTCGTTGCGATCTTGATAAGCGTAAAGTCTAAAATCGCCAAATTCAGTTGGGTAAGCACATTCACTGATGCGCTCTA
>JBJSYX010000118.1:0-5235 GCA_046090005.1 Methylomonas sp.
CTAAACTGATGGTTAGCACGATTGCCTTCAATGCGTAGGGAATGAAATAGGTCTGCAACATTGCTATCAAAACGGATTTCACGATTGAGTTTGAACAACAAGTCAACTTGAGTGGTTTTGTCGTCACATTCGATACCACAACGAACTGCCAAGTCTTGGGCTAGTGCTTCGCCAAGTTGACGAAGTTTAATCAGCGTGGTGTTTGGGTCGCTAGAGAATGCACGTTCCGCTGCCGAGGCAAGCTGAAAAAATAACGGATCGTGTTGTTCGAGGAATGCAAAGTTGCTAGTGTTCGCCATGTTTTTATTGTTTTGATAGCCTCATCACGCGAATCTCCCGCCTGCGCCGTCTGATGCCTTCGTCCTTGAACCGGAGGTTCAAGTGGAAACCAAATCTAATCAATCAGGCTTCCTGAATAAACAGGCATGCACACCATGAATAGCAAAAAGTTTCCGGGGTAAAAACAGGTTCAGGAAACACCCAGCACTGCTCGAACGCTGCAGGAGAAGCGCGGCATTCTAAACAGGTTTATGGGTTTTCTAAAACGTTTTCTATTTTTGAGCGTAAATTGACTAAACGTTCGCTGAAATCAGTGAGGTTTTGATGATTGCTGGAAGTGGCAGCGTGGCTTAATTCGTGGGTTAAATTCAGTGCGGCTAAAACGGCAATTCTGTCAGCACCAGCAACTTTGCCGGTTTCATGGACTTTTCGCATTTGCTGATCAAGTAATTGTGCCGAGTGGATTAATGATTCGCGTTCATCAGCAGCACAAGCAATCCGATATTCTTTGCCCATTATCGATAGTGCAACGGGGTGTAACTGTTTAGACATCAATCATTTTCCATAGCTTTTAGTCGAGCAATCATTGCTTCGACGCGGGTTTTGGCGAGCGTGGTTTTTTCCAATAATTTGGCTTTTTCTTTGACTAAAACATCTTGTCTTATTTTCAGGGATTTATTCTCGTTTTTAAGCTGATTGAATTGGTCAATCAAGGCATCGAGTTTGGCTTCAAGTGCAGCCAATTCGGTTGCGGGGTCTTTATCGGATGGGGACATAGCGGTTTATTAACCAGTGCGAGATTAAAATCATCAATGATGGTTAACAATGTTAGCATAAGCGCCGCTTTTAAACAGCTTCTTGGCAATTAGGACAATGGCGAAACTATGACATATCAAGCAGTTAATGAAATTTTTGAAACACTGGATGCCGATTTTGGTGCAGCAGAAGCGCATGGTATTGCAGTAGGGATGTTATGCGTAGAGCCGCGTGTCGATGTCGATAATTGGTTGCAAGCTTTATTTAGTGATGTGCCATCGATTGAAGAAGCCGATTTGTCTTTATTAAATACGCTGTTTGAGCAAACTCGGCAGTTATTGAGTGAAGATAATGACGATTATGAATTTGATCTGTTTTTGCCGGATATTGAAGAGCCTTTATTTGAACAAATTGAAGCCTTGCGGGTTTGGTGTCAGGGCTTTTTATATGGGGTGGGTTTTTCGCAATCCAACAGTGATTGGCCGGGTGAAATGGGGGAGGTGATGCGCGATATTATCGAGCTAACCAAAATTGATAGCGATGCCGACGATGAAGAAGATGCCAATGCCCTGATGGAAGTGCATGAATATCTGCGAGTAGCGATTTTGACGGTTCGCGATTATTTCCTAGAAGCTAGTCAGCAACAAAGTCATTAATAGCCAGAAAAATATTATGAAACAAAGCGAATTTAAAAAACGCCGTTCGGCGCTAATGAAGCAAGTCGGTAAAGGCAATATCGCCATTATTGCCAGCGCTGGGGCAGCGGTTCGTAATCGCGATGTCCATTATCCGTTTCGCCAAGACAGCGATTTTTATTATTTGACCGGTTTTAATGAAACCGAGGCGATGGCGGTGTTTATTCCCGGACGTGAAAAAGGCGAGTATGTGCTGTTTTGTCGTGAGTTTGATGAGAAAAAAGCCTTGTGGGAAGGTGCTCATGCTGGTTTAGAAGGTGCTACCAAGCATTACGAAGCCGACGATGCGTTTCCGATTGATGATCTTGATGAAATTTTGCCGGGCATGTTGGAAAACAAGGCCAAGGTGTTTTACCCAATGGGCAGGGATAGCGATTTGGATTTCAAATTAATGGAGTGGATTAAAAACATCCGCAAACATTCTCGAAATGGCGTGTCGGCACCGGGTGAATTGGTGTCTTTAGAACATATCGTTCACGAAATGCGCTTATTTAAGAGTACGGAAGAATTAAAGCTGATGCGTCGCGCTGCACAAGTGTCGGCTGCTGCTCATGTTCGTGCGATGCAATATTGCCAGCCTGGGCTTTATGAATATCAAGTCGAAGCTGAATTAGTTCACCATTTTATGCAAGACGGTTTACGCGCCGTGGCTTATCCGTCAATTGTTGCCGGTGGTAAAAACGCTTGTGTCCTGCATTACACCGAAAATACCGACAAGCTCCGCAAAGGCGATTTGCTGTTAATCGATGCTGGCGTGGAATGCGATCATTACGCAGCCGACATTACCCGCACTTTTCCGGTCTCTGGCAAATTCAGCGAACCCCAGCGTTTGTTGTATCAATTGGTTTTAGACGCACAATCAGCGGCTTTGCAACAAATCGCGCCGGGTATTGCCTGGAATAAAGCCCATGAGGCTTCGGTAGAGGTTTTAACTAAGGGCTTGATTGAGTTGGGTTTATTGAAAGGCAAACTCAAAAAGCTGATTAAAGATGAAAAATACAAACAGTTTTATATGCACCGGATTGGTCATTGGTTAGGTATGGATGTTCACGATGTCGGTGATTACAAAATCAAAGACGAATGGCGTTTGCTGGAACCGGGGATGGTGTTAACTGTTGAGCCGGGCTTATATGTCCCAGCCGATTGTGAAACGGTGGATAAACAATGGCACGGGATTGGGATTCGGATTGAAGACGATGTTTTGGTCACTAAAGACGGCCATGAAATTTTGACTCAGGCGGTACCGAAAACCGTTGCCGATATTGAAGCCATCATGCGAGGCGAGTAATGGATAGTCATTTTGATCTAATGATTGCTGGCGGTGGCTTGGTTGGTAATTGTTTGGCTTTGGCTTTAAAAGACAGCGGCTTAAACATTGCCGTGATTGAAGCCGCCAGTCGTCAGCAACAGCAACAATCACCGGCTGGCGATAGAGCCTTGGCATTGGCAGCGGGCACTGTACAGCTATTGCAAAGCTTGGGGGCTTGGGAGGGGGTGGCTCAACAAGCCACGGCGATTAAGCAAATTCATGTTTCTGATCGTGGTCATTTTGGCAAAACCCGTTTATCGGCTCAGCAACAAGGGGTCGAGGCTTTAGGTTATGTGATTACTGCCCGTGAAATTGAAACTCATGTTGCCGATTTAGTCGCGCAAACTCAAATTCAGTATTTTTATCAAACTCGGGTGGCTGGTTTGATTAGCGATGATGCCCAAATCAATGTCCATTTAAAACAAGACAACGGCGAATCGTTGAATTTAACTGCTGCTTTATTAGTGGGTGCCGATGGCGGTCAATCCTCGGTCAGACAATTGTTGCAGATTGACCAGCAACAAACCGAATACGGACAAACCGCTTTGGTGACAACTGTTGAATCAAGCTTGCCGCACAACAACACCGCTTACGAGCGATTCACTGCATTTGGGCCATTGGCGTTTTTACCGGTGACGGGTAAACGTACGGCGGTAGTTTGGACTCGCAGTCATGAACAAGCAGAATCCTTAATGGCGGGCGGCGAAGCCGATTTCTTGGCCGAATTACAAGCCTGCTTTGGTTATCGTTTGGGCACCTTAAAACTAGCTGCACCCCGCCGAGCGTTTCCATTAAGTTTGATTCGCGCTGAAAAAATGGTCGCAGAGCGAGCGGTGATTATTGGCAATGCCGTGCATCAATTACATCCGGTGGCTGGGCAAGGTTTCAATTTGAGTATTCGCGATGTTGCCGAGTTAGCCGAGGCTTTAATTAAGCAGCATCAAAACCAAGCCGATATTGGTGAGGCAGGGTTTTTAAATCACTATGCCAAACAGCGCCAACAAGATCACAACCAAACCATTGGTTTTACTGACAACGTGGTGCGAATTTTTTCTAACCAATGGCTGGCACTGGCGGCATTGAGAAATACCGGTTTAACCTTGCTGGATCATCTGCCGTTTGCTAAACAATTATTAGCCAAACATGCGATGGGATTGGCGCGGCGTTTACCGAATTTAGGTGGTTAACTAGGGGTAGTGATGAAATCATCTCGTATAGCATGGTTGTTAATAACGATTTTGTTAAGCGGTTGTGGCAAAGAAGCGAAGCCACAAAAAGTGCTGAAAGAATCGATTCAAAAATATGAAAAAGTCGTGACTTTGCAAGGTTCTGTCAGTAATAACAGTGGCTTGGTTAAGTCGGGTAAGATTGAGGCGCGTTTACCGAGTGGCGAATTATTAGCGGAAACTGTCTTGGAAAACAGCGCCCGTTATCAATTACAAATTCCGGCTGGGACTGTATTACCGCTGATTTTGAGTTTCTCGCCAACCGAGGCTAGTCAAAACGCAGATAAATTAATCAGCGTGGTGGTGCAAGCTGACATCAATCGCTATGACATTAGCCCATTCACTACCGCGATTGCTCAGCAAGCCAAAACGTTAGGTGGCTACACGTTGCGAAATATGAGCCAAGCGGCAGAAGATGGGGTGCATGTGCCTGATGCTAACAAAACCAGCACCGGTTTTCGTGGCGATCCCACCAAGCAATACGGCGGTTGGCATTAATTCGCTTTTTGCCGAGCCAGATCAAAAATTATGCAGATTTTTGTTCACGTTTTTTCTAAATGAGCGCTATTATTAGTTGAAATCATTGACTGTTTTGATGGCAGTTAAAGAAAAGTTATTAATCAATAGGGCTCAAAATGAATCAATCTTTTCTGCGCATGTCGCTTTTAATTGCGGTTTCAGTTTTGCTTAATGCATGTAGCACTACTTCAGACCGCTGCCAAACTCCGTAAGTTTTACGCCAAAACTCCACCGCGGGATCAATTGCGGCAGGCTTGGCAAACACGCCAGAATACACGGTGGGTTTATAGCCATTGTTCGCCGACGAGGGTGGCGTCACGATAGGCTTAATTACCGTCACTTTGTCACGATTTGAAGTAGTGCTACATGCATTAAGCAAAACTGAAACCGCAATTAAAAGCGACATGCGCAGAAAAGATTGATTCATTTTGAGCCCTATTGATTAATAACT
>JBJSYX010000119.1:0-2433 GCA_046090005.1 Methylomonas sp.
GCTACGGTATGCAAACCATGGCCGAGCAATTAGGCGGCAAAGTGGAATCATCCGATCATCGCGAATTCGGCTACGCGCAAATTCGCGCTCGCGGCCATTCCAAGTTGTTATTGAACATCGAAGACCACACTTCAGCCGAAGGTTTTGGTTTATTAGATGTTTGGATGAGCCACGGTGACCGCGTGGTTGAATTGCCTACTGGTTTTAAACTGATTGCCAGCTCAGACGGCGCACCGATTGCCGGTATCGCCCATGAAGATAAAAATTTCTATGCCCTGCAATTTCACCCAGAAGTTACTCACACCAAACAAGGCGGTCGGATTTTAAGCCGTTTTGTCTTGGACATTTGTGACTGCCAAGCTTTATGGAACGCTAGCAACATCATCGAAGACAGCATCCAATCAGTGCGCGAAAAAGTCGGCACCGATCAAGTGATTTTGGGTTTATCTGGTGGGGTTGATTCGTCTGTCGTGGCCGCCTTGTTACATAAAGCCATTGGCTCACAATTGACTTGTGTATTCGTCGATACGGGTTTGCTACGTTTAAACGAAGGCGATCAAGTAATGGCGATGTTTGCTCAACACATGGGCATCAAAGTGATTCGTGTGGATGCTGAGCAGCGTTATTTGGCTGCTTTAGCTGGCGTCAACGATCCAGAGCAAAAACGTAAAATTATCGGCGGTTTGTTTATTGAAATTTTTGACGAAGAAGCCGGTAAATTGACTGATGCTAAATGGTTGGCGCAAGGCACCATTTATCCTGATGTTATTGAATCGGCGGGTGCAAAAAGTGGCAAAGCGCATTTGATTAAATCGCATCACAACGTCGGCGGCTTGCCAGAAAATATGGCCTTGAAATTAGTTGAGCCATTACGCGAATTATTCAAAGATGAGGTGCGTAAATTGGGCTTGGAGCTAGGCTTACCTGCTGACATGATTTTCCGTCATCCATTCCCAGGCCCTGGTTTAGGGGTGCGGATTTTGGGGGAAGTGAAAAAGCAATATGCCGATTTATTACGCCAAGCCGATGCGATTTTCATCGAAGAACTCTATCGTCACGATTTATACGACAAAGTCAGCCAAGCCTTCGCGGTATTTTTACCGGTTAAATCGGTTGGTGTCATGGGTGACGGTCGTAAATACGATTACGTGATCGCGATTCGCGCTGTTGAAACCATTGATTTCATGACTGCACGCTGGGCACATTTGCCTTATGAATTTTTGGATTTGATTTCACGTCGAATTATTAACGAAGTGCCTGGCATTTCCCGCGTTACCTACGATATTTCAGGCAAGCCACCCGCTACGATTGAGTGGGAATAATTGGATTTAATTTATGAATAGCTATTCCCTGCTTCGGCCATTATTGTTTTCATTAGATCCAGAAACCGCGCATCACCTTACTTTGGCGTTATTGAAGCTGGCGCACCAAACGGGTTTATCGGGATTAACTGCGCCTAAATTGGTGAACAATCCTGTCACGGTAATGGGGTTGGAATTTAAAAATCCACTAGGGTTAGCGGCGGGGCTGGATAAAAACGGTGATTACATTGACGCTTTGGCGGCATTGGGATTTGGTTTTATTGAAATCGGCACTGTGACCCCTCGCCCTCAGCCCGGCAATCCAAAACCGCGTTTATTCCGGTTGCCTGAGCATCAGGCGATTATTAATCGAATGGGTTTTAATAATCTGGGCATTGACCATCTGCTGCAACAAGTTGAACGTTGCGCTTATCAGGGCATTTTAGGCATTAATATCGGTAAAAATGCCGATACCGCGATTGAAAATGCCACCGAAGATTATTTGATTGGTTTACGCAAAAGCTACGCAGCGGCCAGTTATGTCACCATCAATATTTCCTCACCCAATACCAAAAATCTGCGGCAGTTACAGGAAGGCGATGAAATTAAGCATTTGTTGCAAGCTTTAAAAACCGAGCAATTGAAGTTGCAAGCCGAGCATGGCAAATACACACCGATTGCGGTGAAAATCGCCCCTGATTTGACTGATGAAGCGATTGTGCATATTGCTGATTTGTTGCAGGCGTTTGAAATGGACGGCGTAATTGCCACCAATACCACCATCAGCCGTGATGCGGTGCAAGGCCATCAATATGCGAATGAAACCGGTGGACTAAGCGGTGCGCCAGTTAAGACGGCTTCGACGCGGGTAGTAAAAGGCTTGGCTGCGGAGTTACAAGGCAAATTGCCAATTATTGCCGCAGGCGGGATTTTGAGCGGTGAAGATGCTCGGGAAAAAATTCAGGCTGGCGCGAGTTTGGTGCAGGTTTATAGCGGCTTGATTTATAAAGGGCCGGAGTTGATTGGTGATGTGTTGCGGGGGATTTAGGTAGGGTTTTGGATTTTCCGTATGGCTGAAAGCGAACGGAAAATCCAATTTTTCAGGTGGCTGCTATTTAAAAGCAACCTCGAT
>JBJSYX010000120.1:0-4708 GCA_046090005.1 Methylomonas sp.
TTATATTTTATAAACTAGATTACTCTTTAAACTAAATAAACACATCGCTACAATGCACAGCGGAGATAGTCGTTACACCGTCTGCTTTTACTGTAAAAATCAGACGCTTTTTTAACCAACAGAGGCCCTTATGAGCAAAATCTTAAACGAAGTACTACTCGCTAACCGTGGTTACGTTGCCAACTTCACCAAAGGCGACTTGGCTATGCCGCCTGCACGCCAATTTGCCATTTTGACTTGTATGGATGCTCGTTTAGATCCAGCTAAATACGCCGGTTTATCAGAAGGCGATGCTCACGTTATCCGTAATGCCGGTGGTCGTGCCAGTGATGACGCGATTCGTTCGTTAGTAATCTCTTACAAATTATTGGGCACTAAAGAGTGGTTCGTGATTCACCACACCGATTGCGGTATGGAAACTTTTACCAACGACATCATGAGCGACTTGTTAGCCAGCAGCTTAAAAACCTCTAGTGTTGATGCCACAGGCTGGCACGACAACAATGCTGGCCCAGGTTCAACCGATGGCAAATACATCAACTGGTTAACCATTAAAGACCAAGCTGAAAGCGTATTAGAAGACGTCAAACGCATCAAGGCTAACTCATTGGTGCCAAGCGATATTCCCGTTTATGGTTATGTTTACGATGTAAAAACCGGTAGCTTGATTGAAGTACCGGCAGCCACTGAAGCAGGTAAAGCGAGTTAAGTTTTTCCAGCAAATCGTGGATTGATATTTCACCCCCCACCTAAAAACCCGCAAGCCAACAGGCTTAGCGGGTTTTTTATTGCCCTCGCATCATTAATCATCAACGTGCGTTAGCGTACTGAATCCCCTACCCGACAACCATAAACTGTGTCCTAGAGCGAGTTGGTTAATATGTGTTTTCGCACTAAAACTCGCTTGATGTCATATCGATTTTTAACCTTTCAATCATTAATGATCTGTCGGCGCATCAACCGATGATCATCATTTAGCAAGGAGACAGATTATGTGCGGAATCATTGGCGCGATTGGTCAAGGCGATGTAGTGCCTTTTTTATTAGAAGGCTTAAAACGTTCAGAATACCGTGGTTACGATTCGGCAGGACTTGCGGTAGTTGAACACGGTGAGCTACAACGGCAGCGGCAAGTCGGTAAAGTATGTGGCTTAGAAGCGTTGCTAAAAATTTACCCCTTACAAGGCAAACTCGGCATCGCGCATACCCGCTGGGCGACACACGGTAGACCGAGCACCAACAATGCTCACCCACACATTAGCTGCGACAAAGTAGCGGTGGTGCATAATGGCATTATTGAAAACCACGAAGCCCTCCGCACCGCGCAAATTCGCCGTGGTTATCAATTTACTTCCGAAACCGACACCGAAGTAATAGTCCACCAACTCCACGAAGAGCTACAAACCAGCCCCAATTTGGTCGAAGCACTACAAGCCACGGTGAAAAAACTGCATGGTGCTTATGCGCTGGGTGTGATTAGCCGCGATGATCCTGACACGTTAGTCGTCTGTCGCAAAGGCAGTCCATTGGTGATTGGCGTCGGCAATGGCGAATACTTCATAGCCTCCGATGTCGCCGCGCTGCTGCCTGTGACTCAGCATTTTATCTTTTTGGAAGATAACGATATTGCTGCGATTACCAAAGACAATTTGCTGATTTACGATGGCCAAGGCCAAATTGTCAGCCGCCCGATTAAGCACAGCCGGCTAAAAGCCGATTCAGTCAGCAAAGGCGATTTCCCGCATTACATGCTGAAAGAAATCTACGAACAACCGCAGGCGGTTCAATCCACTCTCGCCGGTCGTTTTATCCAGCATCAACTCCAAGCCACCAGCTTTGGACATCAAGCTGAAGAAGTATTTAAACAGATTCAATCGGTACAAATCATCGCCTGCGGCACCAGTTATCACGCTGGATTAATCGCCAGCTATTGGCTAGAAAAAATTGCCAAAATACCATGCCGTATCGAAGTTGCCAGTGAATTTCGCTATCGGCAGCCAATGATTCACCCCGACACGCTAATCGTCACCATTTCCCAATCTGGCGAAACCGCCGACACCTTGGCGGCCTTACAAGAAGCTAAAAAACTCGGCGCGAAATACGCCTTGGCAATTTGTAATGTCCCAGAAAGCTCGATAGTCAGAGAATCGGATTTAGTCTTGCTGACCCACGCCGGACCTGAAATTGGCGTCGCCTCCACTAAAGCCTTTACCACTCAATTAGTCGGCTTGATGATGTTGGTATTGGCATTAGGTAAACATTTCGGCTTGAATCAAGAAACGGAGCAACAACTCACCGATGAGCTGTTTACCCTGCCCAGTAAAATCGACCAAGTTTTGTTATTGGCTCGACAAATCGAAACCATCGCCCAATCATTAACCAGCGCCCAACACGCTTTGTTTTTAGGCAGGGGCACCCAATATCCGGTAGCGATGGAAGGGGCGCTGAAACTGAAAGAAATTTCCTACATCCATGCCGAAGCCTACCCAGCCGGTGAGCTAAAACACGGGCCATTAGCATTAATCGACGCCAATATGCCGGTGATTGCTATCGTGCCAAATAACAGTTTGCTAGAAAAGCTCAAATCCAATCTGCATGAAGTTAGCGCACGCGGTGGCAAGTTGATTGTGTTTATTGATGAGCAGCTGGCAATGTCAGCAGCGGATAATGTTGAGATTATTAAAGTACCAAGGGTTGGCAATGCGGTTGCGCCGATCATTTACAGTATTCCCTTGCAGTTGTTGGCTTATTATGTGGCAACTTTGAAAGGCACCAATGTTGATCAACCGAGGAATTTGGCGAAATCGGTGACGGTAGAGTGAAGGTTGTTCATTAATCCCCCCCTATATCAACATGGGAGAACATGGCGTAGGCCAGCATAAGCCATCCGCTTTGCTGGCAGACTCAAAACGCGGGGCTTATTCGTGACTAGGATTTTGACTACCCACCAACATCCGCGCAAGATCGCTGGCTTTTTCGATGCTAACGGTGGTGACGGATTGATTGGCTTGGATGAGGTTTTGTATTTGTCCTAGTAGCTCATTATGCCGTTGTTGCTGTTGATTCAAGTTTTGTTGGATGTCGTTATCAATGGTCAGCAAAGCGTGTTCCAAACCTCTTTTTAGACCATTTAAAGCGGCTTTTTGTTGGGAAGGTTGCAGTTTTTTATTTAGGAAAAATGGTATTAGCCAACTTAAGGCAATCAATAATCCACTGTGAATCGCAAATTCGCTACCTAAATAAGCTTTGGTATCTATGGTACTTTGGTAATAGCCAGAAAATACTTGATAACCGACCACCGCCATCGCGGTTAATGGCAGGACTGTTTCACAAATCGCTGTCAAGCCTAATAAAAACCGCTGTAAACCATTGCCCGGTTTTAGCAAGGCTTGTCTGGCGGATAACTCGGTGTAGTAACGCACAGTTTTTTCGGCTTGGGGTTTGAGATTGTTTAGCGCGGCTTTTAGCGGCTTGACGGCTATGTTTAATTGATTGGCTTGTAAGCTTAAATTATCGAGTAAATCCTCTAACTGGCTTTGCGCCCATCCATCCCAAACACTGTGTTCTTGATTGATGGTGACACTTTCAATCAGGCTTTGCGCCATTTGTTGTAACGGCCAAGCCAAGCCTTGTTTCAGTCCTTGCTCGGTGGTTTGCCAAGCGATTTGGTATTGCTGTTGTAATTTTGGATAGTCACGTTGTTTGAGTAAATTCGCTAACTTCTGCAAAGCAGTTTGCAATTGTTGGCGACGAATTTCATGATTGCGCTGGGCAAGTTGTTCAAGTTGATGACTGCCAGCCAATTGCTGTAACTGACTGAGTAAAGCGTTAAATTCGTCCTGTTCGGGTTCGGTACAGCTGGTGCGAAACAGCAGCGGATTATCAAAACCAGCCAACGCCAATTGACGTTTTAAATCCTCAAATTGCTGTGGCAACCCCCTATCCCATTGATTCATCACAAACAGCCAAGCATGTTTTTCACCTTCCGCTAACAACATTTGCCAGGCTTTATTGTCCCGATAGCGTTCTGGGCTAACCACATAAAGCAAAACATCAATATGCGGTAGCCATTCCAAAACCAGCTGTTTATTGCTCTGCTCGATGCTGTCGAAATCCGGCATATCAATCCACACCAAAGCACTTTTGCTGGCATCGTTGTGTTGGCTGATTTTGATTTTATCTAACGGCAAACCAGCTGGTAGTTGCTTTAAGGTTAACGATTGATGGTGATAGAGGGTAACTTCGCGTGAAGTGGGTCTTTCGACACCGGCTTTGGCAATCGCTTGTCCGGCCAAGCGATTTAATAACGAACTTTTACCAACCCCAGTGCCGCCCATAAAAGCAACGATTAATGGCTTAGCACCATCGGCCAAATCAGGCACAAATAAACGGTCAGTGCTACGAGTATCTAAGACCAATAAATCTTGGGCTTGAGCATGACTGATTTGGCCTTCGGCGATAGCCGCTTCCGCCCATTGTTGTGCTTGGGCGAGCAAATTAGAGTAATCGTAAGCCATGTTTCTTCTCTTTAAGCTGATATTCTGCGGTTTGGCATTGCTGTTGACTGATATTAAAGCGTTGTGTTGCTTGGCTTTGTTGTGGCAATTGATAGAGCCGTTCGCGCAAATAAATTTCAAATAAACCGGCTTTTACCGTATTCAGTTGATGCTGTTTCAATTCGGCTTCCACTCGCTGCATATAACTGCCC
>JBJSYX010000121.1:0-2091 GCA_046090005.1 Methylomonas sp.
CTAAATTCAACTCAACACCTTGACGACCCGCAAACAACATTTCGGTAACCGTGGCTAATAAACCACCATCAGCACGGTCGTGATAAGTCAGCAACAAGCCGTTTTGGTTTAAGTTTTGAATCGTATCAAAGAAAGCTTTGAAAACTTCGGCATCGTCCAAATCCGGTGCTTGATTACCTAATTGCTGATAAACCTGCGCTAAAACCGAACCACCTAAACGATTTTTGCCTTGGCCTAAATCGATTAACAACAAACTGCTGTCAACTGCTTGCAGTTGTGGGGTTAAGGTTTTACGAACATCATCAACGGGTGCAAAAGCGGTAATGATTAACGACAACGGCGAAGTCATGGTTTTTTCGCCCGCTTCATCTTTCCAAACTGATTTCATCGACAAGGAATCTTTACCAACCGGAATCGCAATTCCCAAGGCGGGGCACAATTCCATACCCACCGCTTTAACGGTATCAAACAACACCGCATCTTCGCCTGGGCTACCGGCAGCAGCCATCCAGTTAGCGGATAATTTAATGTCATTGAGGCTATCAATTCGAGCGGCAGCCAAGTTGGTTAAGGCTTCACCAATCGCCATTCGACCTGATGCAGGGCCATCAATCAAGGCAATCGGGGTGCGTTCGCCCAATGCCATCGCTTCACCGGTGTGAGCATAAAAGCCAGAGGCAGTTACCGCCACATCAGCGACCGGAATTTGCCAAGGACCAACCATTTGGTCGCGAGCCACTAAACCAGTGACCGAACGGTCGCCGATGTGAATCAAAAAGCTTTTGTCAGCTACCGCAGGGAAAGCTAAAACTCGTTTTACTGCTTCGCTTAAATCGACATTTTGTAACGCCAAGTCAGGCAAGTTTTTAGCCACACGAGTCACATCGCGGTGCATTTTCGGTGGCTTGCCGAATAAAACCGACATTGGTAAATCGACCGGTTTACCGCCTAACCATTCGTCACTTAGAGTTAAATGTTCTTCGTCAGTCGCTTCGCCAATCACCGCGTATAAACAATGTTCGCGTTCGCAAAAGGCTTCAAATTGTGCCAATGATTCTGGCTTAATCGCCACCACATAACGCTCTTGGGCTTCGTTACACCAGATTTGCATCGGAGACATGCCTTTGTCGGCATTTTGCACTTTACGCAATTCAAAACGACCGCCGCGATCACAGTCATGAATAATTTCTGGCACCGCGTTAGACAAACCACCCGCACCAATATCGTGAATCGAAATAATCGGGGTTTTATCGCCTAAAGAATTACAGTGGTTAATCACTTCTTGGCAACGACGTTCCATTTCTGGGTTTTCGCGTTGCACCGAAGCGAAATCCAGTTCAGCGGCACTTTCACCGGAAGTTTGCGAAGACGCAGCGCCACCGCCCAAACCGATTAACATCGCAGGGCCGCCGAGAATGATGATTAAAGAACCGGCTGGAATCGGATGCTTATCGACCAACATCGGGCGAATATTGCCCATACCGCCAGCGATCATGATGGGCTTGTGATAACCACGGAATTGATTAGCTTCGCCGGTTTCGGCGTTTTGTTCAAAGCTACGGAAATAACCGGCAATGTTGGGACGACCAAATTCATTATTAAACGCCGCGCCACCGATAGGGCCTTCGAGCATGATGTTTAACGCTGAAGCAATGCGTTCCGGCTTGCCGTTGTCAGTTTCCCAAGGTTGCTCAAAGCCTGGAATTTTTAAGTGTGAAACGCTAAAACCAGTCAAACCGGCTTTGGTTGCCGAGCCACGCCCCGTCGCGCCTTCGTCACGAATTTCACCGCCAGAACCGGTTGCCGCACCGGGATGTGGCGAAATCGCGGTTGGATGGTTGTGAGTTTCGACTTTCATCAAAATATGCGCCTGCTCTTCGACGTAATCATAAGCGTGGCTGATCGCATCACGAATAAAGACCCGAGCTGTTGAACCTTCCATCACCGAGGCGTTGTCGCTATAAGCCGATAAAATCCCTTGCGGGTTTTGGGTGTGCGTGTTGCGAATCATGGCGAACAAGGATTTTGCCTGTTCTTCGCCATCGATAGTCCAGCTGGCGTTGAAAATTTTGTGACGGCAATGCTCAGAGT
>JBJSYX010000122.1:0-2108 GCA_046090005.1 Methylomonas sp.
CGGCGATAGTCACGGTTTACATCGTGCTGGGTGTGCTTTATGAAAGCTATATTCATCCGTTAACGATTTTATCCACTTTGCCTTCAGCTGGAGTTGGGGCTTTATTGGCTTTAATGGCAACCGGCAATGATTTAGGGATTATCGCCATCATTGGCATCATTCTATTGATCGGGATTGTCAAAAAGAACGCGATTATGATGATTGATTTTGCTTTGGAAGCAGAGCGGCATCAAGGCTTAGCACCGAGAGAAGCGATTTTCCAAGCCTGTTTGTTACGGTTCAGACCAATCTTAATGACCACCTTGGCGGCGCTATTAGGCGCCTTGCCGTTGATGTTGGGCGGTGGCGTTGGTTCGGAGTTGCGGCAGCCGTTGGGGATTACGATGGTAGGTGGTTTGTTGTTTAGTCAATTATTGACGTTGTACACCACACCGGTGATTTATCTGAGTTTAGATCGCTTGTCGCGGCGATTAAGAAAGTTATAAGGCTTATAAATTGCTCATGACCAACAAAAAACCTTCATCTATTAGCGATGATATTGACTTAAAAACTGCGGAATCCGCTGATCCAACCAATAATCTGCGCCCCAAATCTTACTGTTACTATGACTTACAAAGCCGACATGGCCACCTTTTTCACACAACTCCAATTGCAAATTGTTCGGTAATTGACTTGGATTAGGAACTACGTCAACCGTCATAAACGGATCATCAGCGGCTTGGATTAATAAAGTCGGCACTCGAATTGAGGTTAAAAATTGTTTGGCACTTGAGCGTTGATAATAATCGGCGGCATTGGCAAAACCATGTAATTGCGCCACCACTTGATGATCGTATTGCCAAAAAGATCGGACAGTTTTTAGACTGCCTAACTGTTTGAGTTTATAGGCTTCTTCGGCCAAGCCCAACTGTTCTAAATACTGCCGTTTGCCGATAATGTATTGTTTTAATTCACGCAGTAAATAATCGCGATACAGTTTAGAAAAACCATTATCTAGTTTTGTCGCACACAAATTTAACTGAAACGGCACTGACACTGCGACCGCAGCCGACAAATCGGCTTTTTCACCCTGCTCGCCCAACCATTTCAACAACACATTGCCACCTAAGGAAAAGCCTACCGCCATCATTGGCCGATGCGGAAAACGTTGACGCAAATGTTGATAAACAAAATCAATGTCTTCCGTTTCCCCCGAATGGTAACTGCGCGCTCTTCGGTTTAGCTCACCACTACAACCACGAAAGTTAACCGTGACACTGGCAAAATCAACATCCAATAAAGCCTTTTGCAAGCCTTTGATATAGCCAGATTTGGAGCTACCCGCTAAGCCATGTAACAAAATTACCAAGGGTTTATCAGGCAATTCACACCAATCAAGATCAAGAAAGTCGCCATCTGGTGTGGTTAATCGTTGACGGTGAATCGATTCAGGGGCAACGATTTGTCGAAACAAAGCTGGATAAATGGTTTGTAAATGACAACTGTTTAGCCACCAAGCTGGCTTAAATGCAAATTTTGAGTTCATAATTGCTTCAATCGAAAATTGGTTTGTAATCTACCGCAAAAAAATTTTCACGGCACACTTAAGGCTATTAGTCCAAACAATCACAATGAAAAAACTCACTTTGTTTTTAAACAGTTTATTTTTAGCAGGATGCGCAATGGTTGGCATACGACAGACCGAAGAAGCCAGATATGAAGTGATTTTTAGACAAGATGATGTTGAAATCCGCAATTATCATCAACTCATCGTTGCTGAAACCGAAATGGATGCCGATTATCATCAAGCCGGCAGCATCGGCTTTAATCGCTTAGCCGGTTATATTTTTGGCAACAACATCCAAAACCAAACCATGGCCATGATCTCACCGGTTTACAGAGCAGCCATCAGTGAAAAAATCGCGATGACAGCACCGGTTCTTCAACAAAAAAACCAAGATAAATGGTCAATGGCGTTTGTGATGCCTAGCGAATACAGCTTGGAAACACTACCAAAACCACTTGACCCACTGGTTATGATTAAGTTGATTCCGAGTAAAAAAGTCGCTGTTTTAGTCTACTCGGGGGCGTTAAGCGCCGAACACATCACCGATAAAAGCCAACAATTG
>JBJSYX010000123.1:0-4091 GCA_046090005.1 Methylomonas sp.
CCCTGCACGACCTGTTCGACCAATCCGATGCACGTAATCCGCCGCCGAGCGCGGTAATTCAAAATTCACCACCTGCGGCAATTGCGCTATATCGATACCGCGTGCAGCGACATCGGTGGCAACAAGAATTTGAATCTCCCCCGCTTTAAACCCCGCTAAAGCACTGGTTCTGGCGCCTTGGCTTTTGTTACCGTGAATCGCAGCGGCTTTGATTTGCGCGGCATTTAATTTCTCGGTGAGTTTATTAGCACCATGCTTGGTACTCATAAACACCAAGACTTGCTGCCATTTTTGAGTTTTAATCAAATGGATCAACAAGGCGGTTTTCGCTGATTTATTCACCGTGTAGACCTGTTGATCAATAGTTTCAGCGGCAGAGTTTTCAACCGCCACTTCAATTTTCAACGGCTTATGCAGTAAATTTTCTGTCAATTGACGAATGTCAGCGGAGAAGGTCGCTGAAAACAATAGGTTTTGGCGCTTTTTAGGCATTAAAGCCAAAATTTTGCGAATATCTTTGATAAAGCCCATATCCAACATCCGATCGGCTTCATCTAAAACTAAAATTTCGACCTTGTTCAGCGTCACCGCATTTTGACTGACTAAATCCAATAAGCGTCCAGGCGTGGCGGTCAAAATATCCACTCCACCCCGCAGACGCATCATTTGCGGATTAATTTTCACCCCACCAAACACCACTTCTGACTTTAAGCGCGGCTGTAGATGACGACCATATTTAACGACTGATTCGCCAACCTGTGCAGCTAGTTCGCGGGTTGGGGTCAAAATCAAACAGCGCACAGGTCGATTTCGACTGTAATTGGTTCTCGATAAGCGTTGCAAAATTGGCAAGGTAAAGCCTGCGGTTTTGCCGGTACCGGTTTGGGCAGCAGCTAATAAATCACGTCCAGTCAAAATAGCCGGTAAGGCTTTAGCTTGAATCGGTGTAGGCGTTGTGTAACCGGAATCGGCAATTGCTTTTAATAAAGCCTCGGATAATCCGAGATTGGAAAATGGCATTAAGGGTCTCGATGGGGAAAACGGAATGGTTTTAGTCTTTGCCGTTTATGCGTCAGTTTTAATCCGCACAAACGGCTTAGGTCGCTTAGAGGAAGAACAACACTTGCTTAGCAATCGCAATTTTGACGATTAAAAATAAAGTGATTAAAGAACCACCAAACGCCTGCCAACGACGAATACCTTGGGTTTTCAGGGTCACTAAACCTAAAGCGATAAACACCAACATCAAAATCACTTTTGCCACAATCCAGCCATACGACTGACTTAACCACTCACCCTGCACTGTCAACAGAACCCCTGACAACAACAAAACACTCGCCAAAGCGTGAGGAGCGATTTTTAACCATTTATTTTGCAACATTTCTGGCTGACGCTCGGCCAAATAAACCCGATAGAAAAAAGTAACGGCAACAATTAATACGAATAATAGATGAATGTGTTTCAACATGATCAAACCAATAGATGAGTTAAAGAAGCTCCAATATAACCAAAATCGCTATCAGCGATGAACTAAATTTTAAACGGCTTATGTAACTAATATCCTTAGCATTTTCTGGAGCACTTTTGTTTGTCATCCCGTTAGGGATCACTTAATTTTAAAAGTATTGAATCACTTGGAGGCCAAGTGATTTCAGACGGAATGACAAAATGAAAAGTTAAGGCGATTAAAGGGGTTACCTTCAGCATCATTGACTTCGCTATTCTTATTGGCTTCGTCATTCTCGCGAAAGCGGGAATCTAGGTGGTTAGCTTCGAGGTCTGGATTCCCACCTTCGCGGGAATGACGGAAAGCTCTCTGTAACAACTCAGGCTTGCCAGTTATTCCAAAATGAATGTTTGATATGTTGAATCGCACTGAAATAACGCCAACGATATTGGTTAGCATAATTTTCGCGGTCAGTTTTACTAGGCGCTATTTGCGTTTGATACAAGCGATGCTGGACGGAGGCTTTAGGGCCATCGACCGCAATTTCGTTGTGATGCGGCAAACCACCACGTTTACTGAAGTCAGTTTGACTGGTTACATCGGCAGGCAATTTAATCAATTTCTCAAACACATCTTTGGGCCGAGAATCCGGCTGCTGGCCGTAACGTCCTGAAATAAGCTGCCCTTCCCAGTCTTTGGCAGCATGAGTATGGTTATAAGGATACAGTTTGGTATTGATGCTAAAGCGATTGAAATCAAACAAACCCTGCGTGTATTGCGGCGTAGATTCAAACCCCGCCAAAGGATTAGCCGGATCATATAAAGTCGCATGTCCACCCTCACTGGCAGGATTGATTAATTTGGCGAAATGCACATAGCTAGTGTGTGCATAAAAATCAGCAATGCCATGCGCGGCCCTAGCAAAATGACCTATCGCATGATTGTTAGCCTTGAAATTGCTTAATCTGTCGCTGACTCTATCCCAAGCTTGCTGAATAAAACCGCTGTCGAAATGATCATAAGGATGATGGCCACAGGGCCAATCAGGTTCATCAACAATGGTGCTGTCGATAAAAGGTACGATGTGGGTAAAGCGTCGATCCAATTCACTAACCACCCAAGCTGGCGCATCGGATAGCGCTGCATGAATGATGTTGTAATGCACAAAGCCAGCAAAACGTGGATCCATGCGTTGCCAAACTTTATTGGCGATGTCCTTGAGTGGCTCATGCTCGTGCTGATCAACTACCCATAAATGCTCGGTATTGAATAAAAAACTCGGCATGTAATGATAACTACAACTGGGTTGATCAAGCAGTTGTATTCGCGACGATTTTGGCGGCTTTCGATAACTGACTAAATCCAATGGTTCCAATACCATCCACTTTCCCGATTCGCGTTTATACATCACCCAAGCATGATCAAAGCTATTTTGTTCGCCATCGATAATGGTTTTAATCTTGCCCAAGGCCACGCGTAGGTTATACGCACTAATACCACTGGCTAATAATAGCGATGCCAATAAAAAGGCAATATCTTCACAATCGCCTTCTTTAATCATCAAAGTTTCTTCTGGAAAACGCCAAGGGTCGTTTTGCTTTCGGCTCCGGTAGCGAATGGTATTGCCGACAAATTGGGCAACGATTAATGCTCGGTAATCAAACCCACCTTCACCGCGCTTGCTGAATAAGGCCAAGTTAGCCTCTATGCTTTTGGCATAGGTAATCACATCTTCCTCAATCACCTTGCGTATCACAGCGTTCCAATTGCTAGTCAAAAACTCACGAACATCCAGTTCGTAAGTGATTTTCGAAGACTTGCCAACCACCGCCCGATGCGATGGCACGATAGGATCAAAATAAATTTTTTCGCCATCCCAGTTATAGCGATTTAATCCGACGATAGTACTTTGATTAAAACACATACAAGCTCCTCGCTTTACAGTGGGTAAAAGCGAAGCTTAGCTAGATTGCAATGATTATTCTGTGGGTTGACCATCAAAATAAAATATTATTTTCTATTATCATAAAAACCATAATTACGACTTATATTGATTGATATAGATACATTAAATAACTAGTATTAAATTTATTTACAACACCGGAGTTATTAGCGATGAATAAAAATAAGTTGAGTGTCACTGTTATTTTAGCTTGCTCATTATTAGCAAGCACAACAGCCAATGCCGACAGTCTAAGCTGTTGCTCTCCCTTTACCTCAAAAGTCAGTCAAGGCAGCACTAACATCGTCACGGGTTTTATCGAGATTCCTAAAAACATCATTAATATCAGTCACGATCAGAATATTTTTGTCGGTATCACTTGGGGCACATTACGCGGAGTACTTCATGCTGCGAGCAGAACCTTAATGGGTGCTGTTGAACTGATTAGCTCGCCGATTGCTACAGAAGAATTAATCGCCCCCGCCTACGTTTGGGAACGATTTAGCGAAGATAGCCGCTATTTTGACTTAAATCTGCCTGGTTATTGGATTAGCTATGGTCCTTTCGACAACGGTCAGTAATTTATTGAATCCAAGGAAATCATCATGAACAAAGCAAATAGTCATTTTGTACTTGCCATTCTCGGCGTATCGTTAACCGCTTGCAGCACGACGCCTAAACAGCAGACAGCAGAACTCAGGG
>JBJSYX010000124.1:0-3566 GCA_046090005.1 Methylomonas sp.
ATTAACTGCTGACGATCAGATTCAGCGCCACTGCTGGTAATGCCAACAAAGACTTGGGCATTGTGGCTATCAAAATAGCGGTAATTGAATTCGGTAATACTGCGTTTACCCAATGCCTTACAAAACTTCAAAAAACTACCCGGCACTTCGGGAATCGTCACCGCCAGCAAAATTTCTCGATGCTCGCCGACCAAGGTTCGCTCGGCAACATAGCGCAAACGGTCAAAATTGATATTGGCGCCGCTATCAATTGCTACCAAAGTTTGGTTAGTTAAACCATGCTGTTCGGCATAGCGTTTTAAACCGGCAACCGACAAAGCGCCAGCCGGTTCTGCTACCGAACGGGTATCATCAAAAATATCTTTAATCGCCGCGCAAATTTCATCGGTGCTGACGGTAATCACTTCATCAACATACATTTGCGCGATACGGAACGGTTCTTCGCCCACTTGCTTAACCGCCACGCCATCCGCAAACAAGCCCACTTGTTCCAAAATCACTCGACTACCGGCTTTTAAAGCCTGATTCAAGCAATCAGCATCATCCGGCTCAACGGCGATGATTTTAATTTCAGGGCGAACAAACTTCACATAAGCGGCAACACCCGCCACTAAACCGCCACCGCCAACTGGGACAAAAATCGCGTGAATATCGCCATTGTGTTGACGCAGAATTTCCATGCCAACCGTGCCTTGGCCGGCAATCACTTCAGGATCGTCGTAGGGGTGAATGAAGGTCATGCCTTTTTCAGCGACTAGCTCTTTAGCGTGGCCATAGGCATCGTCGTAAGAATCGCCGTGTAAAACAATTTTGGCGCCACGGGCTTTAACGGATTTAATTTTGATTTCTGGGGTAGTTTTCGGCATCACGATTAACGCCTTAATCCCCAGCTTTTTGGCTGCCAGCGCTACGCCTTGAGCATGGTTGCCAGCTGAGGCAGCGATTACGCCCGCCGCCGCTTGTTCTGCGGTCAGCGAGGCCATCTTGTTATAGGCACCGCGCAATTTGAATGAAAATACTGGCTGCAAGTCTTCGCGTTTTAAATAGACCTTGTTATTCAGGCGCTCGGAGAGGGTCGGCGCGAAATCCAACGGCGTTTGTTCGGCAACGTCATAAACTTTTGCCCGCAATATCTTTTCGATGTAGTTCTGTGTCATTGTCCTAAAAACTGCTGAGAAATCGGCTCTTATCAGTTATTATCCCACACAATGACAGGTTCGTAGCCGCGTCAGATTTATCAGAACACATCAGGATTACAGACAATGACTCAAGATGAATTAAAAAGACAAGTCGCTCAAGCGGCATTGCCTTATTTAAAGAACACCCCGATCATCGGTATGGGCACCGGCTCAACCGTGACTCATTTGATTGATTTATTAGCCGACTGCGATTTTAAACACGACATTGAAGGCGCAGTTTCGAGCTCAATCAAAACCACCCAACACTTACAAAGCATCGGTATTCCAGTTTTGGAATTGAACCAAACCGGCGATTTGGAAATTTATGTGGATGGCGCTGACGAAGTCACCCCTCACAAAAAAATGTTGAAAGGCGGCGGCGGCGCTTTAACTCGTGAAAAAATCATCGCGGGCGCCAGCAAAAAATTCGTTTGTATCGTTGACTCCAGCAAATGCGTAGACGTCATGGGCAAATTCCCATTACCGGTTGAAGTTTTGCCATTAGCGCGTAGCTTTGTGGCTAGAGAATTGGTGAAATTGGGCGGTCAGCCTGTGTTACGTGAAAACTACATCACCGACAATCAATGCGAAATTCTCGACGTTCACAACTTAAGCATCCTTGATCCGGTTGAATTGGAAAGAATCATCAACAATATCCCTGGCGTTGTCACCAACGGCTTGTTCGCATTGCGCGGCGCAGATGTTGTGTTAGTGGGTAAAGGCTCAGAAGTGATTAGCTACTAAGTTTTTCCGAACTGACTACTGAGCTGTCCTAGGCGGCTCAGTAGACACCTCAGATTCTTCACCTAGACTTGATCTTCCGATTCAATCACCCAGATCAAGCCTCATGCATAACCGCTTGTCACTTAACTGCCTAACCTTTCTGCTGGGAATCGTTGGCACACAACATCTAGCCCATTTACCCGATTCATGGCTGTTAATCAGTTTTTCGACTGCCGCGGTGTGTTTGGCTTGGCGACGCGATTGGCCTTTGGCGTTTTTATTAGCCGGTATTATTTGGGCCAGCTGGTTTGGCAGTTGGCAATTAAACCAGCGTTTACCGGAATCAGCGTTCAATCAAGAGCTAGTGGTTGAAGGTTATATCAGCAACTTGCCCGAACAACACAGCCATCGCGTTAGTTTCGATTTTGTCATTACTTCACCTAGTGAAAACTTTCCCAAAAAAATCCGCCTCAATTGGTACAACCCAGAACCGACCCTTGCCGCAGGTCAAAACTGGCGACTTAATGTAAAACTCAAACCACCGCATGGCCGCAGTAATCCAGGTGGTTTTGACTACGAGGCTTGGTTATTTGCCAACCGAATTGGCGCAACTGGCTATGTGCGTAGTAAACCGCAACCCAGCAGAATTGATGCTTCGAGAGATTTAAATCGCTACTTCGCAGTTTGGCGACAATCGCTGGCAGACAAAATCGATCAAGCACTCCCCAACGGACAACAGCTAGGCTTAATCAAAGCCCTCAGCCTTGGCAATCAAAACAGTATTAGCCAAGCACAATGGGATGTGTTCCGCATCACGGGCGTGATTCACTTAATTGTGATTTCTGGCTCACACATCAGCTTAATAGCCGGTTTGGTGTATGTAGGATTAAGACGTAGCTGGGCTTGGTTGGGGATTTTGTCGGTGTCACCGCAACAAGTCGCGGCTGGCTTTGCTTGGTTAACTGGCTTGTTTTATGCCGGATTAGCCGGTTACACGATTCCGACCTTACGCGCGGTGATGATGCTGAGCGTGGCATTGGCAACCATCGTTTGGCAGCGCAATAGCTCACCTTTACAGATTTTGTTTCTGGCGCTGTTCGCGGTGCTGATATTTGATCCTCTTGCCGTATTAGCGGTCGGCTTTTGGTTATCGTTTCTAGCGGTGGCTTTATTGATTTATCTATCAGTCGGTCGTTTAAGCTTTCGGCAAACTTGGCAACAAGCCAGCCTAAGTCAACTCGCCACCACCATTGGTTTAGCGCCGTTATTAATCGCCTTATTTCAACAAGTGTCGCTGATTTCGCCATTAGCCAATGGATTAGCGGTGCCTTTAATTGGCTTGTTAATCGTGCCACTAATTTTATTAGCGATGATTTTGTTAGTCGTCGCGCCAATTTTAGCGATCCCAGTCTTATGGTTGGTCGATCAATTACTCCAAGGATTCTGCTGCTTGGCGGACCTGTCACGAAGCAGTCGATCACGCACAGGACTCCCGTAGAGATCGTTTTTTGGGCAAAACGATCCGCCCGATCCAGTTCCGGTATTCCGAAAAATTGACCATTCGGCTGGAGAACTGCCGTATTGAGCCGCAAACGCAAGAACAGTCCTGGGCCTCATTGAATTACGTCACCGTTCAGGACGGAAAAGCCTGCCAATTCGGGTTTT
>JBJSYX010000125.1:0-2558 GCA_046090005.1 Methylomonas sp.
AAAAGTAGCCCGCAAACAAGCGGCTGTATGGACATCTCATCGCAGTTGGCAGCAAACAGGCATTCAACTCGAATACGACAAAGTGGACGACTACTACGGCTTTGTCTGCGATGGTAACCGCTTATTTTTACTGGAAGACATGACCGTGGTTCATAACACCACTATCGCCATGAACATGGCCGAAAACGTCGCTTTAAAAAGCGGAATGCCGGTCGCTGTGTTCAGTATGGAGATGCCGGGGGAAGCATTGGCAATGCGGATGATGTCGTCATTAGGTCGCATCGACCAACACAAAGTCCGTACCGGTAAATTAGATGACGACGATTGGCCGCGCTTGACCTCGGCGATTAATTTATTAGCCGAAACCAAATTATTTATCGACGACACCCCTGCCCTGACGCCAACCGAAGTGCGCTCCAGAGCGCGGCGTTTAACCCGTGAACACGGCCAATTGGGTTTAATCGTGCTGGATTATTTACAGTTAATGCAATCACCTTCCAGCGGTGATAACCGTGTGCAGCAAATTTCCGATATTTCCCGTGGCTTAAAAGCGCTGGCCAAAGAACTCAATGTGCCAGTGATTGCCCTATCGCAGCTTAACCGTAATTTGGAACAGCGCCCCAATAAACGCCCCGTCATGTCTGACTTACGCGAATCGGGAGCGATTGAGCAGGACGCCGACTTGATTATTTTCGTCTACCGCGACGAAGTGTATAACGAAGACAGCCCCGACAAAGGTATCGCCGAAGTCATTATCGGTAAACAACGGAACGGTCCACTCGGTACCGTGCGCTTAACCTTCCTCGGCCAATACACCCGTTTTGAAAACTTTGCCGGCCAATACACAGGCAGCGAGGATTACGAATGACGCCCGCCGCTTATGTGCATCTGGATTTACAAGCTGCCAGACATAACTTACAGCAAGTTAAACGCTATGCACCGGATAACAAAATCATGGCGGTGATTAAAGCCAATGCTTACGGTCATGGCATTAGCCGCATCGCCGAAGCACTGACGGATGCCGATGGCTTTGCGGTGGCGCGAGTTGATGAAGGGGTTCGATTAAGACAAGCGGGATTTCAACAACCGATTACGGTGCTACAAGGTTTCGTTTGTGATGACGAGCTGGCACTGATTTTGCAAAATCAGCTCGATAGCGTGATTCACAATCCCCAACAAATTGAAATTTTGCAACAACACGCCGTCGATAAACGCCAGCTCCGTGTCTGGTTAAAAATGGATACCGGCATGAATCGGCTGGGGTTTAAAGGCGCTGATTTTAATGCCGCTTACCAGCAATTAAGCCAAAGTCGCTTAGTGCAGCAACCAATCAACTTAATCAGCCACTTTGCCAATGCCGATGATTTATTGGATGACAAAACTCGGCAACAGGTCGAGTTGTTCAATCAAGCCACCGCTGATTACCCTGGGCAACGCAGTATCGCCAACTCAGCAGGGATTATCGGCTGGCCTAATGTCAATAGCGACTGGGTGCGCCCGGGCTTAATGCTCTACGGCTGCTCACCCTTTGCTGGTAAAACCGGTGCTGATTTTGGCTTAAAGCCGGTGATGAACTTGCATTCACGCCTGATTGCGGTGAAAAACGTCGCAGCTGGCGAAACTGTTGGCTATAGCGGCACTTGGCAAGCACTAACCGACACTCGATTAGGCGTGATTTCGATTGGCTATGGCGATGGTTATCACCGCCACACCCGAAGCGGTGCTCCGGTGCTAGTCAA
The DNA here is from genome assembly GCA_046090005.1 of Methylomonas sp. Classification (GTDB taxonomy): domain Bacteria; phylum Pseudomonadota; class Gammaproteobacteria; order Methylococcales; family Methylomonadaceae; genus Methylomonas. The sequence goes on from JBJSYX010000125.1 coordinate 1,740, forward strand.
TGGCCAACGGGTGCCATTAATCGGTCGAGTGTCAATGGATATGATTACCGTCGATTTAAGCAGTCAAGCCAACGCCAAAATTGGCGATCCTGTCACTTTATGGGGTGACGGTTTAGCGATCGAAGAAATAGCCCATTTTGCCGACACCATTCCCTACACCCTGCTGTGCGGCATTACTCAGCGGGTAGAGATTGTTGAACATCCCTACACTTAAATAACGATGGCTAAAAAATCCAAAACCGCTTACGTCTGCACTGAATGTGGCACCGATTACCCTGGCTGGGCGGGGCAATGTAATCAATGCGGCGAATGGAACACCATCAAAGAACTCAAACTCGGTAATAGCAAACCCAGTCGTGATAACAGCGGCTATGCCGGCTCGCGTAGCCAAGTGCAGTTATTGTCTGAAGTAAACTTGGCACAAGCAGAACGCTTGTCTTCTGGTTTGAGTGAATTTGATCGGGTCTTGGGCGGAGGGATCGTCAAAGGTAGCGTAGTGTTAATCGGCGGCGCACCGGGCGCAGGCAAAAGTACTATTTTGCTACAAGCCATTGCCCATATTGCTCAACAACGTCCGGTTTTATATGTATCCGGGGAAGAATCGCTACAGCAAATTGCCGAACGCGCTCATCGTTTAGGCTTGCCGACCGCAAGAATTAAAATGCTGGCTGAAACTTCAGTGCAGCAAATTTGCCAGGTTTTAGACGAAGAACAGCCGCAAGTGGTGATTATTGACTCGATTCAAGTGATGTACACCGCTGATTCTGACTCTGCACCGGGTTCTGTTTCGCAAGTGCGCGAAACCGCCAGCTATCTCAC
>JBJSYX010000126.1:0-4248 GCA_046090005.1 Methylomonas sp.
GCCTTGTTTGTAATAGACAGAATGGCTAACTTCCTCGCGCCAGTCGCCGTTAGCCAGTAAAAATTTGTGTTCTATTTCCAGTGCCACAGGGATTCCTCACATTCGGTTAGTGTTCTAAGTTAATTCTTTATTATAATACTAGGTAATTAGGTGCAAAGGCTTCTAGCCCTGACCTAACTGCCGCTGTTCATTCATTTATGGAGAATCAAGATGAGTTTTGAATTACCTGCATTACCTTACGCAAAAGACGCATTAGCACCGCATATTTCTGCGGAAACTATCGAATACCACTACGGTAAACATCACCAAACCTACGTGACCAACTTAAACAACTTGGTACCAGGCACCGAGTTTGAAGGTTTATCTTTAGAAGAAATCGTTAAAAAATCCACTGGTGGCATTTTTAACAATGCAGCTCAAGTTTGGAACCACACTTTCTACTGGAATGGCTTGGCTCCTAATGCGGGCGGCGAACCAACCGGCGCTTTGGCTGATGCAATTAACGCGACTTTTGGCTCATTCGAAAAATTCAAAGAAGAATTCACCAAAACCGCTGTAACCACTTTCGGTTCAGGCTGGGCTTGGCTGGTTAAAAATGCTGACGGTAGCTTGGCATTAGTAAGCACTAGCAACGCGGGTTGCCCATTAACTGCGGATCAAACCCCTATTTTGACTTGCGATGTTTGGGAGCACGCTTACTACATCGACTTCCGCAATTTGCGTCCTAAATACCTAGAAGCATTTTGGGCATTGGTAAACTGGGAAGTCGCTAACGCTAACTTCGCGGCGTAAGACGCTTAAAACATCCCGTTGTTAAGCTTAGCAACGGGATTTTTTTTGACTATCGCATGATATGCGCATAATCTATGCGCAAAGTTTTGGAGGTATTTATGCTCAGTTTTTATGATCAACAAGCGCCAAAGCGTCCCGCCAATCTTAGTGTTAATAGCGATTTACTCAATCAAGCTAAACAACAGGGAATTAATTTGTCAGCGGCATTTGAGCAAATGTTGATAGAACAGTTAAAAGTCAAACAGCGTCAAGCTTGGATTAGCGAAAATCAATCAGCGATAGCTGCGTATAATCAAAATGTTGAGCAAAATGGCGTGTTCAGCGATCACTTGCGTAGCTTCTAATGGCTCAATTTACGGTTTACCAAAATAAAAATCCGCAGACGAAAAGTGTGATGCCATTTTTATTAGATGTTCAGGCTGATTTATTGAGAGAGTTACAAACATGCGTGGTTGTGCCGTTGAGTCATGCTAATAAAAATAGCGATCAAATGATTACCAAGCTAATGCCGATTTTAGTCGTCGAGGGTGAAAACTATATGATGATAACGCCGCAGATGGCCGGTATTGCTCGGCGCGACTTAGGCAAGGCGGTTGCTAATCTTGCTGACTCTCGGCATGAAATAATGGCTGCAATCGATTTTTTATATGCTGGATTTTAAAGTTCTATTCGAATTTGCTATTTGTCGATAGCACTAAAATTTACTCATGAAATCTCCCAAATTCCTAGTCATCATCACCGCCCTAAGCCTACAAGCCTGCTTCTCCCCCATCGCACTCGATCACGCGGTTATGGCTTATGATCAAACTGCCACTGAAATTCAATCCAAGCAATTGCTGTTGAACATTGCTCGTGCGCATCAACATCAGCCTTTACATTTCACTGGGGTTTCCAATATTGCCGCCACTTTTAATTTCCAATTCAATGCGGGCGCAACCCCCGCTTTGACTGGCGAAGCTGGTGCTTTAATGACGCCGATTTTTGGCGGTACGGTGTCGGAAAATCCCACCATTAGTATCGTGCCGATTGAAGGTGAAGAATTTACCCGCCGTTTGTTAACCCCGTTTCAAGAAAACAAATTAACTATGTTGCTGCGCCAAGGTGCCGATGTGGATTTGATTTTGCGCTTGTTAGCTGGTGAATTGCGGATTAAAGAAAATGGCCAACAGCATGTGCTGAATAACAAACCGAATGATGTCGATGGCTATCGCAAATTTCGCCAGGCGGTGACCCATCTTTCGTCGGTTCAAGATAGACATACCTTGTTTGTTGAGCCATTGTGGTTTGATCAAAGCTGGCTAATCAGCGAAGCTTCGATAACTAGCGAACAGCTGATTAATTTCCAGAAAGAATACAAAGTCGAACATTTGCCATTAAGCAAACAAGTAAAGCTCACGAAACGGGTAGCCGGTCATATTATTCTCACCAATTACGACCCGCAGTTATTGAGCAACGATGAGCGGATTAAGCTTAATGACGAAGCTGATAATGGCTCTATCAATGATGTGATGGTGGATATTCGCGGTGATTATCCGGGTGGCGAACTGCCGCTGCATGGCTTTTTTAGATTGCGAAGTTTTTATAACGTTCTGAATTTTATTGGCCGCGATTTAGATGATGAGCCAGAGTTGGCTATCGACAAGCATCCCGCCACCCCTTCGGTGCGCGAAAATCCGGTTCACACCTTGGCGATTTCAGTGTCAAAAACTGAGCCAGACGACGCTAATTTGTCGGTGTATTACCAAGGCTTTCACTATGCGGTGCAAGCTGAATCCGGCTATCAATGGAATCGCGAAGGTTTTCGTTTGTTGCATCAGATATTCCAAATGACGATGGCCGACCTTGCCCAAAAAGGTGCGCCGCAAATTACTATTTCTAAATGAGGAAACCCCATTGATAGAAACCATCAATCACAACATGGTGATGAAATGCGTCGCTTATGAAAACGGCCTCGCGATTGGCGATGTGGTGTTAGAAGATATTAGCGAAGTGTTAAAACGCGACAACACTTTTATTTGGTTGGGTTTGCGTGAGGCGAACAAAGAACTGCTTGGCAAAATTCAGGAAGAATTTGGTTTACACGACTTGGCTATCGAAGATGCTTGTTCGGCCCATCAACGGCCAAAGATTGAAGAATATGGCGATTCCTTATTCATCGTCTTACACACCGCCCATCTTGGTGAAGATAAGGTTGAATTTGGTGAGTCGCATTTATTTTTAGGGCCGCGTTTTCTAGTGACTGTTCGTCACGGCGCCTCTAAAAGTTTAAGCAAAGTCCGTGAGCGTTGCGAAGCGATGCCCAATCAATTAAGCAAAGGTCCGGGGTTTGCGCTGTATGCGATTATGGATTTTATTGTCGATAACTACATGCCGGTGATTCATGGCTTACAAGCGCGATTCGATGTTTTGGAATCGGCGATTTTTGCCTACAAACCCAGTCGGCAAACCATGGAAGACTTGTATAAACTCAAGCGTGAGTTGCTGTTATTAGAAACTGCGATTAATCCGGTGATTGATATTTGCAATGAATTGATGCGGTTTCATAATCAATTGATTCCCAAAGAAGTTTTAGTCTATTTCCGCGATATTGCCGACCATATCAAACGTATTGATCAAGCAATTCATAGTATGCGCGAGATGTTGTTGGCTGCGATGCAAGTTCATCTTACCTTTGAAACTGTTAGACAAAATGATGTGGTTAAACAACTGGCGGGATGGGGCGCGATTTTAGCGATTCCGACTATGGTGTTTAGTTGGTATGGCATGAATTTTAAGCACATGCCCGAACTGGAATGGGAATACAGCTATCCGTTGGTGATTGCGGTCGTGACGTTAGGCAGTACCCTGTTGTATTGGCGATTAAAAAAGGCACGTTGGCTGTAATTGCATGATTTTGATTGTCACAATTCCATAAAAAACCCGTCATCCCGCTGTCATAAATCGTTTCTATCCTAGGCGTTAGCGCTTGGGGCTTTAAACAATATTCGCCCTAAGTTTCGATGCAAATTTAGCGGATCAGCGAATGACAAAAATATTCTACGGTGTACAAGGTACCGGCAACGGTCATATCACTCGCGCCAGAGTGATGGCAAAAGCGCTTTATGCGGCAGGTTTTGATGTAACGTTTCAGTTCACCGGGCGCCCTGCTGATAAATATTTCGATATGGAAATATTTGGTGATTATCAGGTTAAAGCCGGCCTGACCTTTAACACCAATAAAGGCCAAGTGTCTTATTTAAAGACCGCTTTGGAAGAGCAGCCAATCAGCTTTATGCGCGATATTAAAGCTTTGGATTTGAGCGGTTATGATTTGGTCATCAGCGATTTCGAGCCGGTGACGGCTTGGGCCGCGAAACTCCAAGGCATCAAGACCATAGGAATCGGTCATCAGTACGCCTTCAATTATGAAATCCCCAAGGCCGGCTCCGATTTTCTGGGAGAGAAGGTCTTGCGCTA
>JBJSYX010000127.1:0-12076 GCA_046090005.1 Methylomonas sp.
TTTTGATAGCCTGATAGCAAGCTATCTAGCAGTTCGGATGGAATGGGTTTTGATACGGTCATTTTTTTACTCCTTTTCTATAAGCGCAGTTTCCTGCTTAATGACCGTTTACACAAAAGTTCTTACACCCTCAGCTGGTAGCCTATGTGCTCCGCGGTCGTATCGGTTGGCTGGCGGCTTCCAGTTTTTTCATCAACTTAGGTTTGCTAATCACGCCTTTGTTCTCGATGCTGGTTTATGACAAAGTGGTTCACAACGGTATTTTTGAAACCTTGTGGGCCTTGGTGATTGGTGTTGTGTTGTTTTTAGCGGCGGAATTGACCGTGCGTAGTTTGCGGATGCGCGATATGGAGCGGTTAGCGTGCATCATTGATGAACGCATCGACAGCAAATTATTTTCCACCTTATTAAAACCTTCGGCGCGCAGCGGCGCACAACCGGGGATGGCTGCGCGGTTTTTAACCTTGTACCGCGATTTGTCAGCGGCACGCGATTTCTTTTCTTCACATTACTTATTAGCGCTATCCGATGTGCCATTTACCTTGATGATTTGGGTCGTAATCGGCGTGATTGCTTGGCCTTTGTTACTGGTTGTATTGGTTTGGGTAGCGATTTATGTCGGGGTTGGCAGTTTATTAAAAGAGCGCTCAGCCAAGGCCGCTAAACAATTAACCCAATTACAAGCCACCAAAATGGCCTTGCTCACCGACGCGATGTCGTCTTTGGATACCTTGCGTACTAGTCACGCTGGCGAGCATCTTAAACAGCGATTCACCAGCGCCGCAAAAGCCCATGCCAATCAAGCAGCGGGGTTAAGTATGGAGTTAATGCTGCAAACCCACTGGATGCAAGCGGTGTATTTGTTGAGCTATGTTAGTTTGTTGGTGGTCGGCTCGTATTTGATTTTTGAGCAGGTGATTTCTACCGGAGCCTTGATTGCGGTATCAATGTTGAGCGGTCGCTCTTTAGGTGTGGTCGGTCAGGTATTGATGACTTTGGGGCGTTGGACTGAGTTGCAACAAGCCATGCAATCGCTGGCACCGTATTTAAGTGCAGATGAGCAACAGACGTTGGTGGATAATGACAATCTTGATCCTGATCTAATCCGTCGTCCGGCGGAGAGTGTCGAGGGTTTAGTGACTGCGCATCGGATTGTTCATCATTATCCCAATGGTGAAGCGGTATTACGGGAGCTGAATTTAAGCTTTAAAGTGGGTGAGCGGATTGGTTTGTTGGGGCGTCCAGGTTCGGGTAAATCGACTTTATTGCGGATTTTGGCGGGTGCGATTAATCCGAGTGAAGGTGAAGTGCGTATCGATCACACCGCTTTGCATAGCATTGATGTTGCTGACCGTGCCAGTTGGCTAGCGTTTAAACCCCAAGAAGCGCCATTGTTAGCAGGCACTTTAGAATATAACATCTTGCTGGGCTTATCGCCCAGTGCCGACCAAGCCTCGCGCACTGCGGCTTTACGTCATGCGATTTATCACTCGGGACTTGATCAAGATTTAGCGTCTGGGATATTGAGTTTAAATCAACATATTGAAGAATACGGCGCCAATCTTTCCGGTGGTCAACGCCAAAAAATTGCCTTGGCGCGAGCATTAGCATCGCAACCTCGGATTTTATTGTTAGATGAACCAACTGCGGGGCTTGATACCGAAAGCGAAAAAGTCATTATTCAACGGTTAGCCGAACTGCAAGACGTCACCCTGATTTTAGTCACTCATAGCTCGGCGGCGTTATCAATAACTGAACGCTTGGTGGTGTTGGAGCAGGGTAGGGTCTTGGCTGATGGTGAAACTAGGAAGATGTTGCAGGGTTAGAACGTCTTACAGTTGCATCGTTCAGGGCAGGTTGGTTAATTAAAATGCTATTAGGGATTAGCCGTTCCCAGTAATCATCGTTACCCACCGCGTACCCATTGACGCTTTGGTGTTTAAGCAGCATTTCGAAAGCTATGCAATCTCAAATAGGCTGAAAATAGGCTTCAATATCTTTAACCAGCTTTTTATTGAGTGCAAACATCACGACATGGTCGCCTTCGGCAAAGACGGTGTCGTGATGGACCGGAACGACTTCTTTGTCGCGGATTAAGGCACCTAAAATCACACCATCCGGTAAGTTGACCTGATCAACGCGTAAGCCAACCACTGTGTTGACATTTTTGCCACGATGCGCAATCGCCTCAATCGCTTCAGCGCTTCCACCGCAAACTGAGCTCACTCCCACTACATCACCTTTTCTGACGTGTTTAAGAATACTGCCTAAAGTTTCCAATTTGGGTTGAATCGCTAAGTCAATGTCGGTGCTATCGACCAGTTTTAGATAAGAATTGTTATTAACCAAACAAATCACTTTTTTAGCGCCGAGTTTTTTGGCTAATGCGGCTGAAATTAGGTTAATGCCGTCATTATTGGTCACAGCACAGAATAAATCGGTGTGTTCAATCATTTCCTCTTGCAATAACGATTCGTCAGTGCAATCACCGTTTAGAATCAGTGTTTTGCGTAAATCGTTGGCAATTTCCTTGGCACGAGATAAATCGCTTTCAATTAATTTGACCTGATGGTCTTTTTCCAAAGCAATCGCTAAACGCTTACCAACATGACCACCACCGGCTAACATAATTGATTTAATCGGTGATTCCAGTTTGTGTAAGTCCAACAAGGTTTTCATTACCTTATCGTGTGGACAAACAAAAAACACTTCATCACCGGTTTCAATGGTTGATTCGCCATTAACCTCAATCGCTTTGCCGTCTCTAAAAATTGCCGCAATTCGAATCATGCCATCGGCTAATTTTTCTTTAACCACATGGATTTTTTTGCCAGTTAAAAAGCCAGTAGATACAACGCGAATTGAGAATAAACGGATTAAACCATCGGCAAACTCCGAAACATGTAGCGCACCGGGATATTTAATCAGATTGTGAATCGACTCGGTCACTACTTGCTCGGGGCTGATAACAATATCAATCCCGCCGGGTTGGAAAAGTTGCGGGTGGTTAAGAAAATCAATTGCGCGAACTCGGGCAATGGTTTTCGGTTTGCTGTAGAGGGTGTTGATGACTTGGCAGGCCAGCATATTGGTTTCGTCACGATCAGTCACCGCAATCACCATGTCGGCATGTTCGATGCCGGCTTGCTGAAGCACGCTTGGATGAGCAGCATTGCCCTCGACGGTGGCAATGTCTAACCGTGCTTTCAAAGCAGTGAGCAGTTGTGGTTTTTTATCGATCACCACAATGTCGTTTTCTTCACTAGCCAAAGCGCCAGCAACAGAAGAGCCGGTAATACCGGCACCAAGAATCACTATTTTCATAAAACTCTGGAGAGGTAAGGGCCCTAAATTTGACCACGGTTTGCCAAGTATAAAGGCCGCGGATTATACGCTGATGCCCAGTCTTGTCTATGTTAAACCCGCGTTCGATGGGGGGCATCCGCTACTATGGGCTTGTTTTCTGGTCACAATAGCCTCATAGCGTTTATAATCGCAAACTTTGTATTCACTTTTATACTGGAAATATCATGCTGGGTAAGCTGGTTAAATTAGTTGTCGGCAGCCGCAATGACAGGCTGATTAAGAAAAAACGCAAGCTGGTTAAAAAGGTCAATGTACTGGCAGCGGATTATGAAAAACTGTCAGATCAGGCACTACAGGCCAAGACCCAAGAGTTTCGTGATCGTCTTGCTCAAGGCGAAACCCTAGATCATTTGTTACCAGAAGCGTTTGCTGCAGTGCGTGAAGCCTCAACTCGTGTGTTTGGTATGCGTCATTTTGATGTGCAGTTGATTGGCGGTATGGTTTTGCATGACGGCAAAATTGCTGAAATGAAGACCGGTGAGGGTAAAACCTTGATGGCGACTTTGGCGGCTTATTTGAACGCCTTGTCTGGTCGCGGTGTGCATGTGGTGACTGTCAACGACTACTTGGCCCGGCGTGATGCTGACACTATGGGTAAGTTGTACAGCTTTTTAGGCTTAACCACTGGCGTTATCGTCAGCGATTTAACTCAAGAAGAACGCAAAGTGGCTTATGCCGCCGATATTACTTACGGTACCAACAACGAATTTGGTTTTGATTATTTGCGCGATAACATGGCGTTTAGCTTGGAGCAAAAAGTCCAACGCGATTTAAACTTCGCGATTGTTGACGAAGTTGACTCCATCTTGATTGACGAAGCCAGAACGCCGTTGATTATTTCAGGTCAAGCCGAAGGTAATACCGATATTTACCTGAAAACCAATCAGATTATTCCGCATTTAACCAAACAAGAAAAATCTGAAGACCCGGAATTACAAGATCAAATGCCGGGTGATTATTCGGTGGACGAAAAAGGTCGACAAATCCATTTAACCGAAGCCGGTTATGAGCGAGTTGAGCATTTGTTGGCTGAATTAGGCTTGATGGTTGAAGGTTCAGGTTTATACGATGCAGCTAATATTCGCTTGATGCATTATCTAAATGCTTCTTTGCGAGCACATGTTTTATTCCAAAAAGATGTTGATTATGTGGTTGCTAATGACCAAGTGATTATCGTTGACGAATTTACCGGTCGTATGATGACTGGACGTCGCTGGTCAGAAGGTTTGCACCAAGCGGTTGAAGCTAAAGAAAACGTCACCATCCAAAACGAAAACCAAACTCTCGCTTCAATTACGTTTCAAAACTACTTCCGTTTGTATAACAAACTATCGGGTATGACCGGAACCGCTGATACCGAAGCCTTCGAGTTAAACAAAATCTACGGTCTTGAAGTGGTGGTGATTCCAACCCACAGACCAATGATTCGTAAAGACATGGGTGATTTAGTCTATTTGTCGGCTCGGGAAAAATATCTGGCCGTGATTGAAGACATCAAAGACTGTGTTCAACGTGGCCAGCCGGTATTAGTCGGTACAACCTCGATTGAAAATTCTGAATTGATTTCATCGTTGTTAAAACAGCAAAACATTCCGCATGAAGTATTAAACGCCAAGCAGCACGAACGCGAAGCGCATATTATTGAAAACGCGGGTATGCCCGGTGCGGTGACTATCGCTACCAATATGGCCGGTCGTGGTACTGACATCGTGTTGGGTGGTAATTTAAGCGCTGAATTAGCCGCATTAGGCGACGATGCTGCTGAAGCCGATAAAGATAAAGTACGTGGCGCTTGGTTAGATCGGCACGAGCGAGTAATCGCCAGCGGTGGTTTACATGTGATTGGTTCAGAGCGCCACGAATCACGCCGCATCGACAACCAGTTGCGTGGTCGTTCAGGTCGTCAAGGTGATCCAGGTTCAACCCGTTTCTATTTGTCGCTTGAAGATGATTTGATGCGAATTTTTGCGTCTGAGCGGGTTGCCGGTTTGATGCAAAAATTGGGTATGCAAGAAGGCGAAGCGATTGAACATCCTTGGGTTACTCGTTCTATCGAAAGCGCACAACGTAAAGTTGAAGGCCGTAACTTTGATATTCGTAAAGAAATTCTGGCCTATGACGACGTTGCCAACGATCAACGTAAAGTGATCTACGCACAACGGAATGAATTAATGGCCGCTGAAGCGATTGATGACATTATTACTGCGATTCGTGCCGATGTGATTAATGATGTGATTACCTTGTTCATTCCGCCTAAAACGATGGAAGAGCAATGGGACATTCATGGCTTGGAACAGCAACTTCAGCAAGACTTCAATATTGATCTGCCGTTGGCGGCAATGATGGCTAACGACCGTAAGTTGGACGAAGCTAAATTACGTCAATTGATTGTGGCTCACGCAGAGCAACAAAGCCTTGAGAAAGAGCAAGCGATTGGTGCTGAAGTGATACGCCATTTCGAAAAATCGGTGATGTTGCAAGTGCTAGATAACAGCTGGAAAGAACATTTAGCGGCGATGGATCAATTGCGTCAAGGCATTCACTTCCGTGGCTACGCGCAAAAAGATCCTAAACAAGAATACAAGCGTGAATCGTTTGAAATGTTTAGTGGCTTGTTAAATCACATTAAATCAGAAGTGGTGATGATTATGGCGAAAGTCCAAGTCAGCCGCGAAGAAGACGTACAAGTGATTGATGAACAACGTCAAGCGCAGCAAGAACTGCATTTTGAACATGCAGAAGCGCATTCGGCGTTTGAAGAGGAGTTTGAGTCGGTACCCGAGTCGATTATCCCAGAACAGTCAATTCAACAACCTGTGGTTAACGAGTTTGACAAAATAGGCCGCAACGACCCATGTCCTTGCGGATCGGGTAAAAAATACAAACAATGTCACGGCCAGATTAAATAATCTCGGCGCTGTAATAGTAAAAAAGGGCTGACTTAGGTTAGCCCTTTTTATTTGGTGATAGTAATCTCCCCAACATAGTGCAACCGCACCACCCATAAAATCCGCTTTGGTGCAAATCCACACATTCAGCGCTGCTTAAGCCAATAAATCCCCGCTTTTGCTATTTGGCACAGCTCTTGCAGTACATAAGGCATGAATACGATGCCTAAAAAAACCTACTTTAACGAAATGCAAGCCGATAGCGGCGCAATCCGAGAAATTTACCAACAGTACTCGCGTTGGTTGGCGGAGGTGCCGCAAGGTACGCTAGAGCGTAAAAGCGCAGAAGCCGAGTTGTTGTTTAGACGACTAGGCATTACTTTTGCGGTTTATGGCGAAGCGGACGGGGCTGAGCGTTTAATCCCTTTTGACATTGTGCCAAGGATTTTCGGCGCAGCGGAATGGCGACGGCTTGAGCAAGGTATCAAGCAGCGGGTTAGGGCGCTCAATGCCTTTCTGCATGATATTTACCATGACCAGGAAATCATCAAAGCCGGCATTATCGGCGCTCATCAAGTGCTGGATAACGCGCTATACCGACCGGAAATGCGCGGTGTTGATTTACCTAATCAAGTCTATGCTCATATTGCTGGTATCGACTTGGTGCGGGTCGCTGAAAACGATTTCTATGTCTTGGAAGACAATCTGCGCACGCCGTCTGGGGTTTCCTACATGTTGGAAAACCGCAAAACCATGATGCGCTTGTTTCCTGAGCTATTTGCCAATCATACAGTTGAGCCGGTCGAGCATTATCCGCAAATGTTGCTGGATACGTTACGAGAGGCCGCTCCTAGCCATGTTTCCGATCCAGTGATTGTGGTGATGACGCCCGGTGCCTTTAACAGTGCCTATTTCGAACACGCCTTCCTGGCCAGTCAAATGGGTGTCGAATTAGTCGAAGGCCAAGATTTATTCGTGCAACAAAACAAAGTTTACATGCACACCACCGAAGGTCCGCAGCAAGTGCATGTGATTTATCGACGGGTCGATGATGACTTTCTTGATCCACTCGCGTTTAGACCCGATTCGGCATTAGGTGTGCCAGGTTTATTAGCGGCTTATTGCAGCGGTAACGTGATTTTGGCTAACGGTGTCGGTACAGGGGTGGCGGATGATAAATCCACTTACTTATATGTACCGGAGATGATTCGTTTTTACTTGGGTGAAGCGCCTTTATTATCGAATGTACCGACTTGGCGCTTAAGCGAAAAAGATGACTTGAAGTATGTGTTGGAAAACTTGTCTGAGTTGGTGGTCAAAGAAGTGCAAGGTTCGGGTGGTTACGGGATGTTAGTCGGTCCGACTAGCTCAAAAGCCGAAATTGAAGCCTATCGGCAACGGATTTTAAGTGAGCCGGCTAACTTCATCGCACAACCGACTTTAGCGTTATCGACATGCCCAACCATGGTCGATTCCGGTGTCGCCCCGCGTCACGTTGATTTACGGCCATTTGTGTTAAGCGGAAAAGAAGTGCGGTTAGTGCCGGGCGGTTTAACTCGGGTCGCGCTGGCTGAAGGTTCTTTGGTGGTCAACTCCTCGCAAGGCGGTGGCACTAAAGACACATGGGTTTTGGAGGACTAAAAACATGCTATCGCGTACTGCTGATCATTTATTCTGGATGGCTCGCCATATTGAACGTGCCGAAAATACCGCGCGGGTTTTGGATGTGGCTCATCGTTCCTCTCTATTACCGGTTGATATTGACGGCAGCACCGAAGCTTATCTTTGGTATGCACCTTTAAATATTACTGGCTGTGCCAGTGGCTATGAAGAAAAATACGGCTTAGCGCGATCGGAAGCGGTCACCCGTTATATGGCTTTGGACCCTGAAAATCCATCCAGTATTTACAGTTGTTTGAAATTAGCCAGAGAAAATGCACGCTCGGTGCGCGGGGCGATTACCTCGGAAATGTGGGAAATCATTAACGCTACTTGGTTGGAGTTGAACCGTTTATCAGCACAAATGGAGTATGAGCAATTCCCTGAGTTTTTTGAATGGGTTAAAGACCGCTCGCATCTATTTCGGGGGGTGACTTTAGGCACCATCTTAAAAGATATTGCTTTAAGCTTTATCAAACTAGGGACCTTTTTAGAACGTGCCGACAACACCGCGCGAATTTTGGATGTGAAATATCACATTTTATTGCCTAGCGTGAATGATGTCGGTGGTTCGGCGGATTATTACCAATGGGGTTCGTTATTAAAGTCAGTGAGTGCTTTTGAAGCCTATCGCAAAATTTATCGCGACGTGATTACACCGCAAAGAGTCGCTGAGTTATTGATTTTGCGTGATGACATGCCGCGTTCTTTACACGCCTGTATGAATGAAGTGGAAGCGGCTTTAATCGACATTAATGGTTGGTCGGGGCGTGAAGCCCGTCGTCGAGCCGGTGAACAGCACGCGGATTTACACTTTGGGCGGATAGAAGATGTATTGTCTATCGGTTTACATGAATACCTGAGCAACTTTTTAGTGCATACTGATCTCTTGGGACAAGAGATACGCACTGCTTATTTATCTTGTCGAGATTATTCAGCGCAAATGCAGGTTTCAGCCTCGCAAATGCAATAAAGCCCTAAACAAGACTATGACCTATTGTGTTGCCTTAAAACTCGACGCCGGTATGGTGTTCGCTTCAGATTCCAGAACTAATGCGGGAATTGATCAGATTTCCTGTTTCAAAAAAATGCGGAGCTTTGTCAATGAAGGTGATCGAGTGATTACCATTATGAGCTCTGGAAATTTATCCATTACTCAAAATGCGATTAATTTGCTGGAACAGCAAGGTCGACACATTGACCAGAGGAATATCTGGAATGTTGAGTCAATGTTCGATGTGGCGCAATTGTTAGGGGAATGCCTACGGGAAGTACGTCAGCACGATGGGGTGTTTTTAGCGCAGAACAATGTTGATGCTAGTGCTAATTTTATTCTCGGTGGACAGATCAAAGGCGAAAGGATGCGCTTGTTTTTGATTTACGCCGAGGGTAATTTCATTGAAGCGGGTGAAGAAACCCCGTATTTCCAAATTGGTGAAACCAAATATGGTAAGCCGATTATTGACCGAGTGATTCGTCCAGATACAGCGCTGACTGATGCGATGAAGTGTGTGTTGATTTCTTTTGATTCGACCATGCGTAGCAATCTGTCGGTTGGCTTGCCGATTGATTTGGCTTGTTATGCTCCAGACAGCTTAAGTTTGGAGGTCAGTCAACATATTGATCAAGATGATCCGTATTTTGCCCAAATTAGCCGACGTTGGGGGGATGGTTTGCGGGGAGTGTTTGCATCCTTGCCGAATCCAGAATGGCTGGCTGATGCCGATAAGCCACATTTATCACCGCCTTATTAATTCAAGGTAGCTATGACTATTCGCGTTGCTTTACATCATCAATCTCATTATGTATTCGATCGGCCTGTAACCGCCTCGCCACATGAAATTCGTCTTCGGCCTGCTGCTCATAGCCGCACGCCAGTGACTGGATATTCGTTAAGCATACGCCCTGAAAAGCATTTTATTCACTGGCAACAAGACGCTTATGGCAATTTTGTTGCCCGTTTGACCTTTCCCGAGCCGACCAGCGAAATCAATATTAGCGTGGATTTACTGGCCGATATGACAGTTATCAATCCATTTGATTTTTTTGTTGAAGATTGGGCCGAGCATTATCCGTTTGTTTATCCCGACACTTTACAGCTGGAATTGGCACCGTATTTAGAAGCTGAAGCCGCTGGGCCGTTGTTAAATGCTTGGCTAACCCAGTTTAAATCGCAAATTGCTGATGATTTAAACATTACCCATTTTCTGGTGCAGCTCAATCAAAGCTTACACCGCGAAGTCTCGTATTTGATTCGGATGGAGCCGGGGGTTCAAAGTTGTGAGGAGACTTTAAGCAAAAAATCCGGTTCTTGCCGTGATAGCGCTTGGTTGTTGGTGCAAATGTTGCGGCACTTGGGTATCGCCGCTCGTTTTGTTTCCGGTTATTTAATTCAATTAGTCGCTGATGAAAAACCATTGGATGGACCGTCTGGTCCAATTGAAGACTTTACCGATTTGCACGCATGGTGCGAGGCTTACATTCCGGGTGCTGGCTGGGTGGGCTTGGATGCGACATCGGGCTTATTGGCTGGTGAAGGCCATATTCCGTTGGCGGTTAGTGCGACACCGGCTTCGGCTGCGCCTGTGGTTGGAATGACCGGAATTTGTGAGTCGCGGCTCGATGTGGTGATGAAAGTCACCCGTATTCACGAAGATCCTCGCGTCACCAAGCCTTACAACGATAGCCAATGGCAAGCGATTCGCGCTTTAGGTCAGGCTATTGATAAAAAATTAATCGCCTCTGATGTGCGTTTAACCCAAGGCGGCGAGCCGACGTTTGTCGCGGTCGATAATATGGATGCGCCAGAATGGACGGTGGCGGCATTGGGCGAACAAAAGTGGCAATTGGCTAATCAATTATTGCATCGCTTAAAACAGCAATTTGCTGAGTATGGCGTGGTGCATTTTGGTCAGGGTAAATGGTATCCCGGTGAACCTTTGCCGCGTTGGGCTTTAAATGTCTATTGGCGTACCGATGGCGAAGCGATTTGGCGGCAACAGGCGTTAATTGCTGACCAGTCAGCCGAGATTGCTCATCACCAATTAAAAAGCTTTGCTGAGCAGTTGACTAAAAATTTGTCGCTGCATACTGAGTATTTAATCCCCGCCTATGAAGACCCGTGGCACGCTTTAGACCAAGAAAGTCGTCTGCCGATCAATCTCGATCCGCATCAAGCTGATTTACAAAATGCTGGCGAACGCCAAGCGTTGGCTAATAAATTGCGTCACGGATTAGCAGAAGTGGTCGGTTATGTGTTGCCGATTAAGCCTTTGGACAGCTCGGGTTGGCAATCCAGTTTGTGGCCTTTAAAACATCCTCGCTTGTATTTATTAGCCGGTGACTCGCCCATGGGCCTGCGTTTACCGCTGAATAGTTTGCCTTGGCTGGCGCCGGATGATTTTGAAGCGCAATTGCCGGTTGATCCATTCGCCGAGCGGCAAGCTTTAAAACCCAGCGAAGCCAATAAAAAACCGCATAAACCTAATGCGGTTAATCGGCAACCCGAGCCGAAACAGGTGATTCATACCGCTTTGGCTTTGCAAGTGCGTGACGGCTTTTTGTATGTGTTTATGCCGCCGTTGATGCGTTTGGAAGATTGGTTGGATTTAGTCAATGCAATCGAAACCACGGCTAGCCAACTGAAACAGCCGATTCGTTTAGAAGGCTATCAACCACCGCGTGATCCACGTTTATCATCGCTGTCAGTCACGCCTGATCCGGGGGTGATTGAAGTTAACGTGCAACCGGCAGCGAGTTGGGAACAATTAGAAACCAATACCGAAATTTTTTATCAGCAAGCCCGATTAACCCGTTTAGCCACTGAAAAATTCATGCTCGATGGCCGGCATACCGGCACTGGTGGCGGTAATCATATTACTTTAGGCGGTGCATCGGCGGCAGACAGCCCATTTTTGCGCCGTCCTGATTTATTGCGGAGCTTGATTGTCTATTGGCAACAGCATCCAGCTTTGTCGTATTTATTTTCTGGTCAATTTGTCGGCCCGACCAGCCAAGCGCCAAGGGTGGATGAAGCTCGTGATGACAATTTGTACGAATTGGAAATTGCCTTCCAACAAATGCAAGACAGCCTAAAGTCGGGCGAAGAGAGCGCTCAGCCTTGGTTAGTAGACCGTTTGTTACGCAATTTATTGATTGATTTA
>JBJSYX010000128.1:0-6340 GCA_046090005.1 Methylomonas sp.
GTGGAATCAGAACATGGCAGGTAAAACCTTATACGACAAACTCTGGGACGATCACGTTGTTCATACTGAAGACGATGGTTCGTGCCTGATTTATATTGATCGACAATTGTTACATGAAGTGACATCACCGCAAGCGTTTGATGGCTTGCGTTTAGCCAACCGCCAACCTTGGCGAGTGGCTCGCAACTTAGCAGTTGCCGATCACAACGTTCCAACCGATCACCGCGATCAAGGCATTGCTGATCCGGTTTCGCGTTTACAAGTTGAAACTCTCGATCAAAACTGTGCTGAATTTGGGATTACCGAATTCGACATGAGCGATATTCGTCAAGGCATCGTTCACGTTGTCGGTCCAGAACAAGGTGCAACTTTGCCGGGTATGACGGTAGTTTGCGGCGATTCGCATACATCCACTCACGGCGCATCCGCGGCATTAGCGTTTGGTATCGGTACTTCAGAAGTTGAACACGCTTTAGCGACGCAATGTTTGGTACAGAAAAAAGCCAAAAACATGCTGATTAAAGTCAACGGCCAAGTGGGTTTGGGCGTGACCGCAAAAGACATCGTGTTAGCGATTATCGGCAAAATCGGCACCGCTGGCGGCACAGGTTACACCATCGAATTCGCTGGCACAGCGATTCAAGCCTTGTCGATGGAAGGCCGGATGACAGTTTGTAATATGGCGATTGAAGCCGGCGCCCGCGCGGGTTTAGTGGCTGTTGATGACACCACTATTGATTATTACCAAGGCCGTCCTTATGCGCCCAAAGGCGATGATTGGACAATGGCGGTGCGTTACTGGCAACGTTTACATTCTGATAGCGATGCTCAATTCGACAAAGTGGTTGAATTAAATGCTGCCGATATTAAGCCACAAGTGACGTGGGGTACTTCGCCAGAAATGGTGGTGCCTGTTGACGCCCATGTCCCAAATCCTGCCGAAGAAGCCGATCCAGTTAAACGCGAAGGCATGCAACGTGCTTTGCAATATATGGGTTTAGAAGCCGGCCAAGCGATTACTGATATTAAAGTTGATCGCGTGTTTATCGGCTCTTGCACCAACTCGCGTATCGAAGATTTACGCCAAGCAGCGGCGGTGATTAACGGTCAAAGCAAAGCCGATAGCGTTAAACAAGTGCTGATCGTGCCTGGTTCAGGTTTGGTGAAACAACAAGCCGAAGCCGAAGGCTTGGATAAAGTGTTTATTGCCGCTGGTTTTGAATGGCGCGAGCCAGGTTGTTCTATGTGTTTGGCGATGAATGCCGACCGTTTGGAAGCGGGCGAACATTGTGCTTCAACCTCGAATCGCAATTTTGAAGGTCGCCAAGGCTACGGCGGCAGAACCCATTTGGTTAGCCCTGCGATGGCAGCGGCGGCAGCGATTGCCGGTCATTTTGTTAATGTTGCCGATTTAGCATCAGGAGCCTCAGCATGAAAGCATTTACCCAATTAACGGCTTTGGTGGCACCGCTGGATCGCGCCAATGTTGATACCGATGCGATTATTCCTAAGCAATTTTTAAAGTCGATTCGTCGCGCGGGTTTTGGCCCGTATTTGTTTGATGAATGGCGTTATTTAGATCGCGGCGAGCCAGAAATGGATTGTAGCAATCGTCCGTTAAACCAAGACTTCGTGCTCAATCAGCCGCAATATCAAGGCGCACAAATTTTGCTGACTCGCGAAAATTTTGGCTGTGGCTCATCGCGGGAACACGCACCTTGGGCGCTGGAAGATTATGGGTTTCGGGCGATTATCGGTTCCAGTTTTGCCGACATTTTTTACAACAACTGCTTCAAAAACGGCATTTTGCCGATTGTGTTATCAGCCGAGTTGATTGACCAATTGTTCAATGAAGTCACTGATGGCTATCAATTAAGCGTTGATTTAGAAAACAACGTCATTACCACCCCAAGTGGCCAAACGATTAGCTTTAGCATTGATGAAAATCGTCGTTATCGCTTATTGAATGGTTTGGATGATATTGCTTTGTCGCTACAACATGCCGACAAAATCAAAGCCTACGAAGCCGAACGCGCTAAACGTGCGCCGTGGTTGTTTAAAGACGAATAAGAATTCACAGATTAAGGTAACAACAATGACAAGAAAAATTGCAGTTTTGCCCGGCGACGGTATCGGTCCAGAGATTGTTGCGGAAGCGATTAAAGTTTTAAGCTTCTTAAACACCGATATGAATTTAGATTTGGTGTTTGAAAACGCTTTGATTGGTGGCGCCGCTTATGATGCGTTTGGCACACCGCTACCACAGCAAACTTTAAATCTCTGCAAAAACGCTGATGCGGTATTGCTCGGCGCGGTTGGCGGTCCTAAATGGGAGCCATTGGCTCATGCCGTGCGTCCAGAGCGTGGCTTATTAGGCATTCGTTCCGAATTGGGTTTATTTTCAAACCTACGCCCAGCGATTTTGTATCCACAATTGGTTGATGCTTCCACTTTGAAACCAGAAGTGGTTTCTGGCCTAGATTTGATGATCGTCCGTGAATTAACTGGCGGAATCTATTTCGGCCAACCACGCGGCACACGGATTTTGGAAAACGGCGAAAGACAAGCGTTTAACACCAAAATTTACAGCGAATCCGAAATCCGTCGCATTGCCCATTCAGCGTTCAAAATCGCTCAAAAACGTAATAAAAAACTCTGCTCAGTGGATAAAGCTAACGTGCTAGAAGTGACCGAGTTATGGCGCGAAGTGATGACCGAAGTCGGAAAAGAATATCCCGATGTGCAATTAAGCCACATGTATGTTGATAACGCTGCGATGCAGTTGGTTCGTGCGCCAAAACAGTTTGACGTAATGGTAACAACCAATATGTTCGGCGATATTTTGTCTGACACAGCGGCGATGTTAACCGGCTCAATCGGCATGTTGCCATCAGCGTCTTTGGATGCCAACGCCAAAGGGATGTACGAGCCAATTCACGGCTCAGCGCCAGACATCGCAGGCAAAGGCATTGCTAATCCATTAGCAACCATTTTGTCAGTGGCAATGATGTTGCGTTACACCTTCAACGAAGCAACTGCGGCAGATCGCATTGAACAGGCGGTTAACACAGCATTAGATGCGAAAGTCAGAACCGCGGACATTTATTCTGAAGGCATGATCAAAGTCAGCACCTCAGAAATGGGTGATGCGGTTGTTAATGCGTTGAAAGGAGCTTAATCATGTCAAAAACTTATGATGTAGCGGTAGTGGGTGCAACTGGGGCAGTTGGCGAAACCATGATTTCAATCTTGGAAGAGCGCAATTTCCCAGTGGGTAAAGTTTATGCATTGGCCAGCGAACGCTCGGCCGGCAAACGGATTCCGTTTAAAGACGGCTCTTTGGTGGTGGAAGATTTAGCTACTTTTGACTTCTCAAAAGTCCAAATCGGTTTGTTCTCTCCGGGCGCTTCGGTTTCTGCTGAATATGCGCCAAAAGCAGCCGCGGCAGGTTGCGTGGTAATTGATAACACCTCGCAATTTCGCTACGACGATGATATTCCATTGGTGGTGCCAGAGGTTAATCCAGAGAAAGTCGCTGACTATAAAAATCGCGGCATTATCGCTAACCCAAACTGCTCAACCATCCAAATGCTGGTGGCTTTAAAGCCAATTTACGATGCCGTTGGCATTACCCGCATCAACGTTGCGACTTATCAAGCGGTATCCGGCACAGGCAAAGAAGCGATTGAAGAATTGGCGACACAAACCGCTAATTTGCTGAATACTAAACCCGTCAAAGCCAGCGTTTATCCTAAACAAATCGCCTTCAACGTCTTGCCGCAAATTGATGTCTTTATGGACAACGGCTATACCAAAGAAGAAATGAAAATGGTTTGGGAAACTCGCAAAATCATGGGCGATGAGTCGATTTTGGTTAACCCGACTGCCGCGCGTGTACCGGTATTTTTCGGTCATTCAGAAGCGGTGCATATTGAAACCAAACAAAAAATCAGCGCTGAACAAGTGCGTGAGTTATTGGCTTCAGCACCGGGCGTGACCTTGGTTGATGAGCGAGTTAATGGTGGTTATCCAACCGCGGTGACCGAATCATCGGGTAATGACGATGTATTCGTTGGACGGATTCGTGAAGATATTTCTCACCCAACCGGCATTGATCTGTGGGTAGTCGGTGATAACGTCAGAAAAGGCGCGGCGCTGAATAGCGTGCAAATTGCTGAAGTATTAATCAGAGATTATTTGTAATCATCTCGATAAAACCGCTAAAACTGCTGAGTTAGAACAATGAAATTAAAATCTGTTGCTTATATATGCAAAACTTTAGCGGTTGTGAGCTTACTAACCCCACGCATCGGCCTGCCATTCAGCATTGGTGAGATTCACTTAAATTCGGCGTTAAACCAAACCGTTAACGCCGAATTTAAACTCAATCTGGCAGAAGGAGAAAATGCTAGTGATATTTCCGTTCGCTTAGCGACACCGGAAAAATTCGAGCAAGCGGGCATGGCCTGGAATCAATTTTTATCGAATTTACAGTTTCAATCCATCAGCCAAGGCAATGGATCAGTTTCAGTAAAAGTCAGTTCAACCCAACCATTAACCGGCCCTGCGCTGAGCTTCTTAGTTGAAATTTCTAGCCCACAAGGCACTCAAGTTAAAGAATTCACCGCGCAAACAGCGCCTGTCATCAACCAACCCCAGCTAGTGCTTCCGGTAACAACGGATACAAGCAGTGAAACGGTTAAACCGATCAAAAAAACCGCTGGCTTTAATCCTGAATCACTGAATGCAACTGGCACCGAATATGGCCCACTTAAAGCCAGCGACACCTTGTGGAGTATCGCCGCCCACCTTGGCAAAGAACGAGGTTTAAGCACCAAACAAATGCTAACCGCTTTGCAAAAAGCCAATCCCGATGCTTTTAATAATGGCAGCATTGATTCGTTAAAACCCGAGGCAATATTGCAAATCCCTTCGGCAGAAGCCAGCGTGGAACTTGCCTCAAAACCACAACCGCTCATCGAACATGCGCCAGCAATTAGAAACAAAGCGTTAGAACTTGTGGCACCGACAGAAACTACTATCAGCGATAAAACCGAAGTCGGTAGCCAAGCCAAATCAGAACCACAGCCGGAACCCAATCCCAGTACGCCACCAGTGATTGCTAATTCACCAGCAACAAGCAATAGCGATTACCTTGCCCTACAAACCAAAATCACCGCATTAGAACAACAACTTAGCATGATGCAACAATTGTTGGCATTGAAAGATCAACAGCTGGCAATCTTGCAAAATGCCAATAAAAACCAGTTTGCTCTGGCCAATTCACCTCAACAAATTAAGTCGGAATCCGAGCAATCATTATGGCTAATTGCGAGCTTAGGCTTAAGTGTATTGACTGGATTAGGTTGGTTGTTATGGCGAAAAAATCAGCAAGCTCAACAACAGCAACGCGATGTTGAAGCAATTTTTGCGACTGATGGACTACAACCTGCGCCAGCGATTAATGATGGCTTTTCGCTTGATCCAATAGCAACGCCTGATCAAGCTTCTGCCAGTAAAAGCGACTTTGATTTCAATCTTGATTTTTTTGAAGCCCCTAGCGTAGCGAAAATCACGGATATAAATGACACTGATTGGGCTGATAACGACGAAAACGAAACCAAAATCGACTTGGCAAAAGCCTATATCGATATGGGTGATCTGGAAATGGCCAAAATCATTACTGAAGAAGTAATCCAAACGGGTAATCAACAACAAAAAGTGCAGGCTGAGGCGTTATTGGCCGAACTCTAAGCTTATTTGGGGAATAGGCTCAAAGGTTTCGAGCCAAGATTTTTTTAGCCTTCGCGTCGGAAACGCTACGTTTATTACGACCTACCACTAACGGTAATAAAAAAGCCCTAAACCTTGCGGTCTAGGGCTTTTTGTTTAGCTAGGCAGGGAAAGCCGATTACATCATGCCGCCCATACCACCCATACCGCCCATGTCAGGCATTGCAGGGCCTTTATTATCACTTGGCGCATCAGCAATCATCACTTCAGTAGTGATCATCAAGCCAGCAACAGATGCTGCATTTTGTAATGCAGAGCGAGTGACTTTAGCAGGATCCAAGATACCCATTTGAATCATGTCACCGTATTCGCCAGTAGCCGCGTTGTAACCAAAGTTACCGCTGCCTTTTCTGACTTCGTTCAATACGACAGAAGCTTCTTCGCCAGCGTTGGTAACGATTTGGCGTAATGGCTCTTCCATTGCGCGACGTAAAATGTTGATACCAACGGTTTGGTCGTGGTTGATGCCTTGTAAGCCTTCTAAAGCAGACAATGCACGAATCAAAGCAGTACCACCGCCAGCAACCACACCTTCTTCAACCGCAGC
>JBJSYX010000129.1:0-4147 GCA_046090005.1 Methylomonas sp.
ACCTTCATTCTCAATATGGTTATATGAGAAGTAAGTACTGAAATCACCAAATTTATCACCATAAGAACCAAAGGTTTTAAAGCCTTGTAAATTTTTACTTGTACCTTCTAAAGAATAAGGCTGAAGCATATAAGTCGCTTCAGTATAAATTTCACGTTTTTGCGGCATTAAAGTGTTGTAGTTAATTACACCACCCATTGCATTACCGCTGTATTCAGCAGAGAAAGGGCCACCTAAAATATCAACCGATTTAACTTCACCTGGACCAATTAAACCCCAGCGAGGAGAGCCGTTATAGCTAATTTGTAATGGGTTCCAGATCGGCATCCCATCCATATATGCCAATACTCGACCACCTTGATAGGGGTTTGAGCCTCGCATACCAATAGGTGCATTTTGATCACCAATATAACGTTGACGGGCATAAATGCCTGTTTCGTATTTAACCGCATCAATTGTCGAAACGGCATTCGTTTTTTCAATAGCCGCTTTGGTTACTTTAGTTTTGGGCTGTGAAAAATCCGTTTTCGATGGAATTTCAGGACGACCGTCTTCTGACTCTTCTTGAACAACCACATCCTGTAAAGTCGTTGCGTCTTGCTTATCAGCCGCCATCGAATCTAGCGGATAAACCAGCAAGCCTGGCAAAGCCAGTACCGCAGAAGCAATTTTTTTGTTTTTTGATTTCATTAGATAAAACCCTATTTAACCCTGTATTGACTGATTATTTTTATAAGAATTAAAGTCCATCAATTTTTCAACAAACTGATGGACTGTGTTTTAATAAATTAATAGTTGAATTTCAACTGAGCCACATAAGTTCTTTGTGGGAATGGGTGGTAAATCCAATAATTCTCGTTGTTGATATTATCAATACCACCACTTAATGTGAATTGTTTGTTAATTTTGTAATTAACTTTTGTATCAACAACAAAATAACCACCAACACCGACATAGGTTTTATGATTTATATCGCTGTTATTTAACTGACCAAATGCCGAATCACTATAGCGACCATTTACTGTAGTGCTTAATTGGTCGTTAACTTTATAAGTTGCACCAAAAGTTGCACGCCATTGTGGAATACGAGGCATTAATGCACTTGTACTGGGATTATAGTAGCCAGGGTTATTTGCCAAATTTGCAGCCGTTACGGCTGCTGATGCAAGGGATTTGTCTGATGCTAAATTATTTGTGATACGTGCATCAGTCCATGTTGCACTACCAAATAAATCTAAGCCTTCAATACCCACATCAGATTGGTTACCAGAAAATTCAAGTCCAAAAGCATCTGTTTGACCAATATTGTTAACAATCGAAGTCTGTTGGTAACCACTAATGTTTGGCACACTCGAAATAGTCGAGAAAATGGCATTTTGCACTTGCTCCTGGAAAAAGCTTAAGCGGTATTTACCTTTATTAACAAAATATTCTGCTGATATTTCAGACGATAAAGCATTTTCTGGTTTCAAATTTGGATTGCCTGTTACCAAAGTAGTTGGGCTACTTGATGTCGTATAGGTTTGAAACATTTCACCAACTGTTGGGTAACGGTAAGCTTTCGCAATAGCTGCACCAAATTTCCATTGATCGGTTGGTGTCCAAGTTAATTTTCCTTTCGGTGAAAAATTTAAATCATGCTTATTATTTTGATTGACTACTTGGTATTGATTGTTTGCCCACGCTGAGTTAACGCCATCATAGGCATTCCAGTTTTCTAAACGACCACCCGTTGTAAAATTCCAATCCTTAGCAAAATCCCAAGAATCCTGTAACCAGTAACCTTCGGTTGTAGTTTTACCTACAGCGTTTGTCGAACCATCGTTAGCTGCGAGTGGCAAACTAGAGTCTGCTTGCCAAAAACCTGTTTTGGTTACTGGGTTAGCTAATTCGTACATATCATGGTGAAAACCAAAACTGACTTCATGATTGCCATAAAAGTCACCTGGACGCCAAATACCTTTGGCATCAACAGTATGCCAGTTAGTGCCATTCAGAGAAGTTAGTTTACCGGTTGATGTTGTAGCATTGGTTGGAGCCTTGGAAAAATCCTCAGATAAATCAACAACACTACCCACTAATTCCCAATCAAATTTACCACCCGTTTCTGAATGTAAATTCATACCATGTGACCATGTGGTTTGCTGCGCAATACTTGGTAACATGGCCGAAGCTAAAGAAGTCCCAATATTAGGATTAGACGCAAGCTTTACCAAACCACTGTTTACAACATTACCATTCGCATCTCGCAGAAAGCTGTTAACACCGGCCTCATTATTGTTTTGCCACATACCCAAGGTATAAGAAGCCTTTAATGTCGAAGTAATATCGTAGGCCAGCTTCCATTTGAAATTATCCTGAATGGTATGATTTAAAGCCGTTTCACCCAGTACAGCCATAGGTCGTCCATAAGTATTAGAAGACATATAGGCACCAGTTACTGGTGTAGCATGAGCCAAATCTTGATTATTAGCAGCGGTAGCAGGTAATAACCCACTGGCTCCCGCAGCTGTCACCTGAGTACCGTAAGCAATCGGTTGGCTGTAGCTATCCAGATGGTTGTAATCAAACCGGAAGGACAGATCATTGACTCGATCACCAACGCCACCCGAATAATTTTGAGTTTCATAAGTACCTGAATGCCCGTACTGACTGTAATCTTGCCAAGAAGCTTGTGCATCAGCATAAGCCATAAACTTGTCCGGCATTTTGGTAGTGATATTAATCACGCCACCCATAGAGTTACCTGCGTAAGCCGCTGAAAAAGGGCCGTACATCATTTCGACTTTATCAATTTCATTCGGTGCCACGGTATTCCAACGTGGTGAACCGGTGTTGCCGTTGTTATTGTTTAATAAGGTAGATAACAAAATACCATCCGCATAAATCAGGGTTCTGGCACTTTGAGAGGTGGTTGCTGTTCTAGTACCGACTGGTGCGTTGGTATCGCCAACATAACGTTTACGAACCAAAATGCTCGGTTCATATTTAATGGCATCTTCGGTATTAAAGACGTTTACTTTTTCGTCTAACTCTTGCTTAGTTACCGTTTCTACAGTCACTGGCAATTTGTATTTTTCAACAATCGTCTGCGCAGTTTTCTCTGTTTGACCAGAAACCGCAACCTCCGGCAATACCGTTGCATCTTTGGCAGTGGCTTTTTTATCCTCTTTAGCCGATTGTTCTGTATCACTAGCCGCCAATACTGGCATAGAGGCTAAAGCCAACAAACCAATCATTGAGCGACTGGCTTTCGGAAGGTTGCGTATTTTCATAGGTTCCTCTTTTTATTTTCTAAATTGAGCCATTTGTTTGTTTTGCGTTAGTGACGTAAACAAGAGCAAACAAGCTAGTCAAAAGTGTTGCTTAACTATTTTTACATTGCAAATAACATGCCAAATAATAAAAATCTATTTATATCAATAACTTGCGCTTTTGTGATTCGTCGTTTCTTTTAAATTGAGCAAAAAGTGTGTGATATGCCATAGTAGAATTGTGTCAAATAACACAGTTTAATTAATTAGCGGGCAAACTGAGTGTTTTTGAAGACTGTAAACACGCTTTTTTATGGTAATTTCGAGTTTTATTTTCAATTGTTATCTATTTTTAAGGTATTGAGTCTATGAAATTATCGCTATTCCTGAAGTTCTATCGATCTCTGATGAGTTTATTGCTTAGTTGCGTGGTGTTAACGGCTTGTAGCGAGTCATTAACAGGCTTTGCGGGCTCGCAACATAGGGTTTCGATGGCTAATCCAGCTTCTGTACGCTGTATTGAGTCGGGTGGAACCCTATCTATTCAGCAGGATTCGGTGGGTAATGAATATGGCTTGTGTAGCTGGCCATCTGGGGCACAATGCGAGGAATGGCAACACTTCCGAGGCGAATGTTCGGCGAAAAAACCGAATGAATTAGCGAAATAATGTAGGGGTTTTAGGCAGTGAAAAATGCGGGTGCGTTAAATAACACAGTTTAATTAATGCAAGTTTGGATTTGGGTTGCAGGCCCTAATAAGCGTAGCGTTTCGGGCTGAATGCTAAAGTTTTTCTCGGAAACACTACACTTATTCAATGTCTACATACTGATAACGATTGCAGTTGGAAGTGAGGCATTAATCATCGGCAAAAATTTCCTCTAGGCTTGGGGCA
>JBJSYX010000130.1:0-2255 GCA_046090005.1 Methylomonas sp.
CTAATTTGGCTTCTAATAAGGCGATGGTTTGACGGGCATTGGCGCCACGTAAACTCAACACAACCGCTGTTGCCGCTTCACCCTTGCCGTCTTTACTGACGGCACCATAACGGGTGAGCGAACCGATTCTGACTTCGGCAATGTCGGCCACTTTAATCGGTAAGCCATTTTGCTGAGCCACGACAATCGAGCTGACGTCATCTTGGTTTTTAATTCGGCCTTCAGCGCGAACAATCAAGGCCTCTTCACCCTCACTCATTCGGCCAGCGCCATCGTTGCGATTATTATTTTCCAAGGCAGCTGTCAGTTGGTCGATAGTGATATTGCGTGCTGCCATACGGGTATTGTTTGGCACTACTTCAAAGCTACGCACCAAGCCGCCCAAGGCATTAACGTCCGCTACACCCGGTACAGTCCGTAAAGCGGGACGAATCACCCAATCCAGCAATTCGCGGCGTTCCATTAAGCTTAAATCACCGCCTTCAATTGCAAACATGAACATCTCACCCAATGGCGTGGTCATCGGCGCAATGCCGCCATTGACGCCAGCCGGCAAATTGCTCCAGATGCCATTTAAACGTTCCGCTACTTGTTGTCTGGCCCAATAAATATCGGTGCCTTCTTCAAAATCCAAGGTAATGTCGGTAATCGCGTATTTCGCCAACGAACGCAGCATGGTTTGATGAGGAATCCCCAGTAATTCGACCTCGATCGGTGCAGTAATTCGCGACTCCACTTCTTCCGGCGTCATGCCATTGGCTTTAACAATGATTTTGACCTGAGTCGGTGATACTTCAGGAAAAGCATCAATCGGGATTTGCTTAAACGCTAAGTAACCGCCAGCGCATAACATCAAAACCGCTAACAGCATCAACAATCGCTGAGTTAAGGCAAAACGAATCAACGCCGCCATTATTCATCGCCTCCCAAGCCCAACCAATTCGCTTTCAAGGCCACTGCGCCTTTAGTCGCGATTTGTTCCTCACCGCTTAAATGACCGCTGATTTGTGATTCAGTATTTTGTCTGCCTAGCACATTGATTTCCCGTACTTCAAAACCTTCGGCATTACGAACAAAAATGTATTGATGACCTTGATTTTGAGCAATCGCAGTGTTGGCAACACTAAAACCGTTTTGCGTACTGTTTTGCATGATTTGCACATTCAAATGCTGGCCAGTGCGAAGACTTGGATTTTTGTCATTAAGCACCGCCCGTGCCAATACGGTTTGATTGGCATGATCGACACTTTGACCGAGCAATTTAATCTTGGCGGTGCTGGCGCTATTTTCCAGCTTAACCGTATCGCCGACATTGATGGTATTTAAACGTTCTTGCGGCAAATTGATTTCCAGCCAAAGCTCGGATAAATCAGCAATCCGGTACAGTGGCGCTTGTAAATCCAAACGCGAACCTAAAGTCACCGAACGCTCCAAAATCACACCGCTAATCGGTGCGCGAATGTTTAACTGGCTGGTGAGTTGGCGGGTTTGGGCAAGGGTTTTAATTTCGCCAGCCGACATGCCTGCCATGACCAATAATTGTTTGGCGGTGTCGAGTTGGGCGGATTTGCTGTTATGGATGGTCTGAGTTTCTTGCCAGCGACGTTCGGCAATCACGCCCTCTTGTAATAATTTTTGGTCACGCTGATATTCTTGGCCAGACAAACTTAATTCACTGCTGGCGTTCAAAAATTCGCGTTGTAAATTGACTAATTCAGGACTATTCAATTGCGCCAAAATTTGGCCTTTTTCGACCTGATCGCCGATATTGGCCGCCAGCTTGACCACTAAACCTGGCTGAGTACTGCTGATTAATAATTCGTGATTTGCTGGCACTACCACCGTGGCTGGCGCATAAAATAACGGCGTTTGGTTGTTTTTACGAATCCCGCCAACTTGAATCCCTAGGTTATCGATTTGTTCTTGGCTGATTTTGATTTGCCCCTCTTCAGCAAACACCAATAGCGATTGGCTTAGCAGTAAAAACAACAGCGTTTTTTTAAATCTCATGGCTGCACTCCAACGGCTTGATTATAAAAAGCAATATTGCGTTGCAACTTAACTTCCTGTTCTTTGGCGTTGCGAATCGCTTCTAAACTACGGGCTTGGATTTTCAATAAATCCAGCAAGTTGATTTCGCCAGCCGTAAAGCTGATTTGAGTCATGTTTAAATGCGTTTCGGCGATTTGTTTTAACTGTTGCGCTATCGACAACTCTTGGCGAGTCACTTCTAAAGCGTGTTCTGCTTCATGTAA
>JBJSYX010000131.1:0-4135 GCA_046090005.1 Methylomonas sp.
CCCCGCTACCGGAAAATTGCACGGCTTGGTCGAAACTATCTGAAGCAATTCCCGATGCATCGTAATAACCTTGTAAAAACTTCGCCCAGTAAGGAATGGTTTCTTTTTCCAAGGTGTAAACCACGCGCTCGACTAATGGCAAAGGCTTACCCGTATCTTCTAGCCAACCTTTTTCCTTATCACCGACATCACCATCGGTTGGATAAAAATCAGGGTGGTAATGGGGATTTTTGGCTAACACCATGCGCCGATTTGGATTGTTTTCTGCTAACCAATAAGGACCTGTGCCAACCGGAAACCAATCCAAGCTGATGTTTTTATTTTTAAGCTCAGGTTGGGCATAAAAAGCATCTGCTTCCCACGGCATAGGTGCAAAAAACGGCATGGCTAACCAAAATTGAAATTGCGGGTATTGGCCTTTGATGCGGATTTTATATTGATGGGCGTTGATAGCTTCCACCCCGCGCATCGGCTGATTTTTTAATTCGGTAATCGGCAATTTTGCGCTGTTTTGGGCAAATTCACTAAAGCCATCAATATAGCCAGCCATTAACTCGGCAATCGGCGATTGGATTTTTGGATAGGCTAAACGCTTGATTTGGTAGACATAATCTTCAGAGGTTAACTCACGGCTTTGTTGCTCGGTAAAATCAGACAAAGTATTAATAGCAGCCAATTGTTTCTGATCTAATTGATGATAAACAAACTGACCTTGAGCATTTTGCGTAAAGGCTGGATGGGGTTGATAGCGAATGCCTGGTTTTATATCGATGAGATATTCGCTATAAGCAATCGCCGACTCAGGAGCCGTAGCTGGCAATGGCTGGCCTTTTTGATCCAAGAATCGCACAATCGGCATGGCGCTAGCGGTTAAAGGCTGTAATTGATAAGGCCGCTTTAAATAATGATATTGCAAAGGTGGTTCGTAGATCTGACCGATAAAGCCATATTCATCGCTACTATAGGCCACCGCTGGATCAAGGTGTTTAGGGCGCTCGGCAAACGAGGAATACAATACCGACTTATCCGCATCCGCTTTGGGATAAGGATTATTCAGTTGCGAAACATCACATCCCGCTTGCAAAACAGCAAACAGGGCAATTGATAATATTGAGATTTTATAGACTGACAAAATGCTGGACATCATTAGATGGGTCATAGATACTTGCCGCCATTCTACAACAAGCCATTTAATAAAGAGGTAAATCTAATGGGTTTTATGCAAGGTAAACGCGTCCTGATTGTCGGCTTGGCAAGCAATCGCTCTATCGCTTGGGGTATTGCTCAAGCTATGCATCGTCAAGGCGCGGAATTGGCATTCAGCTATCAAAATGACAAATTGAAAAGCCGTGTGGAAGAAATGGCCGCTGAATGCGGTTCTAATATCACCATGGAACTGGATGTGGGTAATGATGCACACATCGATAACGTGTTTGTCGAATTAGCAAAGCATTGGGATGGTTTGGATTGTATCGTCCACTCTGTGGCTTACGCACCGCGCGAAGCTTTAGATGGTGATTATGTTGAAGCCACTACCCGTGAAAATTTCTCAATCGCTCACGACATTAGCTCTTACAGCTTTACAGCTTTAGCGAAAGCTGGCCGTAAAATGATGGCGGGCCGTAACGGTTCTTTGTTGACATTAAGCTATTTAGGCGCTGAACGCGCTATTCCCAACTACAACGTGATGGGCGTGGCCAAAGCCAGCTTGGAAGCCAATGTGCGCTATATGGCTGTTGCATTAGGTGCTGAAGGTACTCGTGTCAATGCTGTTTCTGCGGGTCCAATCAGAACCTTGGCGGCCTCAGGTATCAACAATTTCAAATCAATGCTGAGCAAAGCCGCTGATACTGCACCATTAAAACGTAATGTAACAATTGAAGAAGTCGGTAATGTGGCAGCGTTTATGTGCTCTGACTTGGCTTCTGGTGTGACTGGTGAAATCACTTATGTTGATTGCGGTTACAACATTGCTGGTTTAGCGGCTAGCTAAACCTTTCAAGCAAGCATAAAAAAGGGAGCCTAGGCTCCCTTTTTTTGTATCGCTATTTTGGTTTATTGCTGTTTTTCTTCACGAATTGCAATATCAGTTTTAGCTTGTAGTGCATTTAACACCGCTTCAAACTGCGCTTTACCAAATGCAGTTGCCATGTTTTTCTCAATCACTGGCAATTTAGCTTTATCTGCTTCGCTGATACTCCCCTCGCTAACTTTGACGATATTAGCGACAATTTTGCCACCAGCGACATCATCAATCACCACCACGCTGGCTTTACCTGCTTGGGGTTTAGCGGCTTTAAACACTGCTTGACTCACCAGCGGTGATAAATCAGTCGCGTTACGCACCAAGCCATTGACTTTTTTCAAAGTTAAATGCTGTGCATCAGCAAGCTGAGCCAAGGTTTTGCCAGCCAATAATTCGGAGCGGATTTGCTCGGCAGTGGTTGCGGCAACTTGTTGAGCTTTATCGTGTTGTAACGCGGCAATCACTTGCGATTTAACGTCTTTCAAGTCTTTAGTGGTAGCCGGTGAATGCGATTTCATCCGTAAAACCACTAATTTCTCGTTACCGACTTCAACCGGTTCGCTGTTGTTGCCTTTTAACACTTCTTCAGAAAATGCCGCTAAACGGACTTTTTCATCAGCGGCAACACCTTGGCCTTGGCTACGAGTAAATAAGCCGGTTTCACTAATTGCAACGCCTAAAACATTAGCAGCAGCGGCAAGATTGTCTGGGTTTTCATAGCTAACTTGGGCTAATTTTTCACCTAAAGCATTAAATTGACTTTCTGCTTGAGCTTTTTGATAGGTTTTTGTGACCTCAGCTTTAACCGCTTCATAAGATTTCGCTTCTCCAGCAGTTAATTCGGTGACTTTAATCAAGTGATAACCAAAAGCTGATTTAACCGGCTCCGATACCTCCCCTAATTTCAGAGAGCTTGCCGCTTCTTCAAAGGCCTTTTCCATCACGCCGACATTGAATAAGCCTAAGTCACCACCTTTTTTCGCGGTTAATTTATCGTCAGATACTTCGGCTGCTAGACTGGCAAAATCTTTACTGCTAAGTGCTTGTTTAGCTTTCAAGGCTTTCTCTAACGCTTGTTGGTCAGCCGCTGGATCTTTAGTGAACGCAAATAGGATATGGCTAATTCTTCTACGTTCTTTGCTAGTAAATTGGGCTTTTTGTTCTTCGTAATAAGCTTTTAACTGCTCTTCGGTAGGTTTAATTTCGGCAGCTAATTTATCCAATGCCAATTCAACATAATCAATTGCTACTTGTTCTTCAGTCTGATAAGCGTCCTGATGTTGTTGATAATAAGCACTGATTTCTTCTTCGCTAGGCGCTGGACCATTCGGGACTAAAGGTATAGTTAGATATTCAAGATCGCGTTTTTGGTTTTGAATTTTGAAATAGTTAGCCACTTCAGTTTGAGTAACAAAACTACTATCAACAATCGCTTTTTGAAATTGCTCCATCACTAAGGCTTTTTTAATTCGGGCAACAAATTCATCCGATGACATACCCTGAGAACTTAACAGGGTTTGGTACTGGGTTTTATCAAATTTGCCATCTTTTTGGAAATATTCCAATGTCTGGATAAAACGTCTTGCCGTTTCATCACTTACTACCAACTTTTCATCCTGAACGTGTTGTAACAATACTTCGTCGCGAATTAATTTTTCAATTGCCTGTTTTTTAATACTGTTCTCATCAAACTTCATGCCCGCAAGATTTTGAGCATATTGTTGATAGGCTTGACTCACGTCACGCTGAAAAAACTCCTTATCACCAACGGTTACCAATGGCGCCTCTTTACCACCACCTAAGTAGTTTTGTATGCCCCACAAACCAAATAGCACACAAATCAATACCAAAATGATAGACGCGAATACGCCTTGCACCTTTTCTCTAATCTCTAATAGCATAACCCTGTTCCTAAAACAGATTGAAACCTGAATATTTCAGGCAATGAAAAATAAGCGAGCAAAAAAAAACCTCGAACCATTCGGCCCGAGGTTTCTGTTTTGGCGGAGCGGACGGGACTCGAACCCGCGACCCCCGGCGTGACAGGCCGGTATTCTAACCAACTGAACTACCGCTCCAAAGTCTGGTGGGTGCTGAGGGGTTCGAACC
>JBJSYX010000132.1:0-5610 GCA_046090005.1 Methylomonas sp.
CCGAAACCATAAAAAATCCACGGGCTTTTTTATTTACAACAGCGGCTAATTTAACCGTAGACAGGTATCGGCGATTAGATACCTTGGCGCGTTACAGTGTTGATGATACTGAAATGGATGCGTTTTTGAGTCCCGATTTATCGCCGGAACAGTTCTGGCAAACTCAACAGCAATTAGAGCAATTTGTTACTTGGTTGGATGAATTACCCGAATTAGTACGACATGCTTTTGTGTTATACCGTATTGAAGGTTTTAGCCACGCGGAGATAGCGATTAGACTAGGGATTTCAAAACGCTGTTCAGAGCGTTATGTCATGCAAGGTATGCAGCATATTAGCGCTAAGCTAAGCTCAGACCCTGATTAAAAATTGGCGGTCAATTTGCTATAAAAACGTCTACCAAATGAGTCGTAAAAAATGAATAACTCAACGCAAACAAAAATATTGTGAACACCATGTCAGCCAAATCTACCCAAGCTATGCGTGATCAAGCGATTGTTTGGATGTTGAAATTAAGAGATATGCCGAATGACACCGATACCCAAGTGGCATTTGCAGACTGGTTAGCGCTTAATCCGCAGCATTTAGTTGCCTATCAGCAAGTATTGGCACAATGGGCTTGGATTGAGCCTTTAAAACAGCAAAATTTTGATGCGCGTGAACAAGCATTGCGCTATCGCCCCGCTAAAGTTAAATCAGTCCAGCGACGTTGGGCTGCATACGGTTTTGCGGCTGTTTTACTAATTGGTTTGGCGTTATTTTCGCCTTATGGTTGGTATGGATTATCCAGTACCTATTTAACCGCTAAAGGTGAACATCAAACCATTGCTTTATCCGATGGCTCTTCGGTTGAATTGAATACCGATAGCGAAATTCAAGTCCGTTATCGCTTTAACCAAAGACAAGTGGATTTAGTTAGAGGTGAGGCGTTTTTTAATGTGATACACAATGCTGATCGCCCTTTTTTAGTCGCGGTGAGTAATCTGACGATACAGGATATTGGCACCGCTTTTAACGTTTATAAAAAAAATCAGAAAGTAGCGATTGCGGTTGAGGAAGGCATTGTTGATGTTCATACCAAATCTGGGCTAAGACGGTTAAATGCCGGGCAGCAAATTGCTTATAGTCAGGATGAGGGTTTTGAATCTTTAGGCCAAGTCGATTTGGATATGAGTACCGCTTGGCGACAAGGTAAATTGCTATTTAGAGGGCAGCGATTAGCCGATGTATTGGCAGAAATCGGTCGTTATCATGAGGTTGAAATCCATTTGCCGAATGCCAAAATCGCTGATTTGCAGGTGAGTGGTAGTTTTCGTGCCGAACAGCTAGACAACATGCTGAATGCGGTTTCGACGCTGTTGCCTGTCAATATCAAGCGAATCAGCGAAAAAGAAGTATTGATTGAAGCAATTGCAAAACGTTAAGCGACAAAAAACCGATTAGCTGGCGGTTTTTTTTAGTTTATCCGTCTATAGCCATGAACCTTAAAAATGGAGACATGGTTTATGACACCTTCAATTAAAAAACTGGCAGCTGCGATTGCCTTACTTTCAACTTCCGCCTACGCTGACAGTTCTAAATATCATTTCGATATTCCTGCTCAATCGTTAGCAGCGGCATTACAAAAGCTCGCTAAACAGACCGGCGCCGCCATGCTGTACACCGAGCAGTCAACAGCCGGTAAGTCCAGTAAAGCAGTTCAAGGCGATTTCACTACGCAAGAAGCATTAAGCAAATTATTGTTAGGTAGTGGTTTGCAATACAGTGTTGCCAATGATGGTACCTTAACTTTACGCGCCGAAGCCACTGATACCTTGGGCGTGGTTACAGTCATTGATAGCCCTGACAACGAAGCATTAGACAAGAGTTACCTCCAAATCAATTCCAGTTCAGCGACTAAAACCAATACCCCGATTAAAGAAATTCCACAATCAATCCAAGTCATTAAACGCTCGGTACTAGATGATCAGCAAAATATTACTGTCAGCGAGGCGTTACGAAATGTCAGTGGCGTGGTCACTAATACTGCGCCATTAACCCCGTCATTTGAGCAAACCAGAATTCGCGGCTTTAAAGCGGAACAGTTAGTGGATGGTTTTACCCAGTATTACAACCCAGGTGATAGAGAAAGTACCGTTAACATCGAGCGGATTGAAGTCTTAAAAGGTACCAATGGTATTTTATACAGCGGTGGTTCTGGTTCGCCGGTCGGTGGTGTGGTCAATATTGCTTCCAAGTTACCTAAAGCCAAGGCATTTGGTGAAGCAGGATTTAAGATTGGCACCAATGATTATTACCAGCCGTATGTCGATATTAATCAACCTTTGCATAACAATGTATTGTTTAGATTTACGGGCGAATATACCAATGCCGGTAATTACACCGATTCAATACAGACTCAACGCTACAATCTAAATCCTACCTTGACCTTTACCAACAACGATTCAACTAGCTTAACTGTGCAAGCTAAAGTATCTCGTTGGGAGCAGCCTGATTATCAAGGTTTACCCGCAACTGGCACTATTAGCGGTAATTTTAGAATCCCAAGACGTAGTTACATTGGCGCTACTAATATCCCTGATAGCAATAGTGAGTTTAATGGTGTTTGGGGAACATTGGATCATAAATTCAATGAAACTTGGTCGGTCAATTTAAAGGCTCGCTAC
Source organism: Methylomonas sp. (assembly GCA_046090005.1). Lineage (GTDB taxonomy): Bacteria > Pseudomonadota > Gammaproteobacteria > Methylococcales > Methylomonadaceae > Methylomonas. Next base: position 2,666 of record JBJSYX010000132.1, read on the forward strand.
GCACAATCTAAATTTGATCAAAAAGCACAGACTTTGGTCGGTGATGGTTTTACGGCTGATACGCCATTGATGTCGATGGGAATGCCTTCTACCTGGGGCTTAATGAATGTTCGTTTGTTTCAGGAGCAGCAAGAGCGCACATTTATGGGTAATGCGATTGCCAAATTTGATTATGGCGTTAGTAAAAACACCTTTTTAATCGGTGCCGATCATAGTAATTTCGATGATCAAGGTTTTATGGCTTGGGACATGATGCCATTCATGTCGGCTTTTTACCCGCCTTACCCAACTAATGGATTGATTGATTTGAGGCAATCGCCAATCACATCGATCCTGCCTTACAGCGACCCTGGATTGGGATTAAATAATCAATTCGTTGATAACACGACCTATGGTGGCTATACCCAATTACAAAGCACGCTGTACGATAGGCTACATTTGTTAGCCAGTGTCAGACTCGCGCATGTTGGGATTAATTTTGATAGCACTGATCCTGATGCACTGCGTTCTTCAGAAGCCAGCGCCACTAAAGCATTGCCAAGAATTGGCGCAGTACTGGATGTCACCGACCAATTTTCACTGTTTGTTAACTATAACGAAGGGATGCGAGGCCAGCCTTACGCAAATTTCGTTGGTAAAGCGTTACCGGAAGAATCGACAACTTTGGAAGGTGGTTTGAAGTTTGATATTGCCAAACAGTTAACTGGACAAGTGGCGGGTTATCAAATTGAGCGGAGTCATGTAGCTATAACCGAATATCCAAGTCGATTGACTAAAGCAGCCGGTCAGCAGCGATCAAGAGGTATTGAAACCGATCTGGTTTGGCAAGCGACAGAGGCTCTAAGCTTATTAGCAAACTACGCGTATACCGATGCAAAATTTACTGATGATTTAGCCGGTGTTCCTAAAGGTAATCAATTGGCTTTGGTGCCTGCTAATGCTGGTCGTTTATGGGCGAATTACAAGTTTCAACAACCAGAAATTAAAGGTTTAAGTATTGGTGGTGGTATTTATGCTCAAGGTGAAGCCTATTTATCTAATAACAATCGCTATAAAACGGATGGTTATCATAGCTTTGATACCACTATTGCCTACGAACATAAAAACTACAAAATTGCCGCAACTATTAAAAACTTAACCGATGAGAATTATTTTCAACCCTATGGTTATCTTGATGGTGGTGTCATGCCCTCTGAAGGGACTACAGCCTATGTCACTGGCTCAATCAAATATTAGAGGTTAAGCATGGATAGGCGTAAATTTAACAAAATGGCTTTGTTTTCAGGTGGGCTTCTGCCTTTATTTGCCGGTTGTGATGACTTTTCTAAACAGTTACTGGCAAAGCTAAAGGCTGATCAGCCTATTATTGATTACAGTCAATTGACTAAGGAACAGGCTGTCGCTATGTCTACAGAAGGTCACCATACCTTGATGTCTGAACAAGGCTTTAAAATGGTGGCCGAAGAGCAAATTGCTATGGTGTTGTATCCCGGTTTTAATCCGTTGGATTTGGTTGGGCCGCAATATCTGTTTAAAGGCATGATGGGGGCTAAAGTGTATTTGGTAACCACCGAAAACGATTTGACCCCAGTTTTAAGTGGTGGAGGAATGGGGATTGTGCCAACGCATACGATGGCGCAATGCCCTGATAACTTGGATGTGTTATTTGTGCCAGGTTCGGCAGCGGGTGTCATCGAAGCGATGAAGAAACCTGACATTTTAAGTTTCTTACAACAGAAGGCGCTGACCGCAAAGTACATTACCAGTGTTTGTACCGGTAGTTTGTTGCTCGGTAAGGCTGGGTTGTTGAAAGGCAAGCGTGCAACATCGCATTGGTTGACCGTCGATATGTTGGCAAAACTAGGCGCGATTCCCGTTAAAGAACGTGTGGTCTGGGATGGTAATCTAGTGACTGGTGGCGGTGTGACAGCAGGTATTGATTTCGGTTTGGAGATTGTTGCTGCATTGAGAGGTAAAACCTATGCAGAAGCTTTGCAGTTAGATGCCGAATACAACCCCGCACCGCCTTTCAACTCAGGTTCACCGGACACAGCGCGACCTTTTGTTAAAGATGCTTTTGTTCAGCTATACACACCATTCCTAGTTGAAGTAGCAAAACTACTTTGATCAATTCGGCGAGATTGACTAAATTAGTCTCGCCGATGCTTTTGTTTAGCTCGTCGTTTTTGTAACCAGCGAATTACACCAGTGACAAACAACACGGGGCAAGCAAAGCCGGTCACCAACACCAAAACTTGCCCAGTCAGGCCAAATATTTCGCCGTTATGGAGCGGATGTAGCCAGCTCAGTAGCGCAGTGCCGGACGATTGTTGTTTAGGGTTGTTGATTAGCAATACGTTGCCGCTGTATTGATCGAGCCAAACATTGGTTTTGGGGAAACGTTGGCTGGGTTCAAAATCTTGCCGCAAATTAATCCTAAACGTCCCTGTTGGGCCATCGGGGGTTTCTATCCAGCATAAGCGGGTTTGTGGGAATAATTGCTGTGCTGTCGCTACGGCTTGATCGGCTGTGATCGCTAATAAAGTCGAATTGGGCGTTGATTGCGGTTTTGGTGGTGGTTTATCAATCGGCAAAAAATAATCGATGGCGGGATTAACGTAGTGAGGTACTTCCAAAGCAATACCGGTCAGAGCCAGCATCAGCATCATCAGTAAAGGATAAATCCCCGCTACTTTGTGTAAATCGTAATTGAAGCGTTGCTCACTACTACCGCGTTTGATGGTTAATGCCGCTTTTAATTTATGCAGCGGCGGCCACCACAGGTAAACACCACTTAATAAGGAAACCGTCAGTAATAAGCCAAGGATGGCCATGATCACCTTGCCAGTTGTATCCAATAACAAGGTGTAATGTAAATCGTAAATCCAAGTGATTAGATATTGTCCCCAAAAGCGTTTGTTGATGATTTCTGCCGTATAGGGATT
>JBJSYX010000133.1:0-4741 GCA_046090005.1 Methylomonas sp.
CTGTTTTTAGCGAGTAAACAGCCTGATTTGTGCTGCTATTGTGTCAAAAAGGGCAAATTAATAGGCTAAGTGGTGAAAGTTATGAATTAAATTGTGTTATTTGACATAAAAATTTATTGTGATTTGCGTCATATAACACAGTTTAATTATTAAAAATTCTTAATGACAGGCTTAATAAAATTTGAACAGAGCGATGCTTATAATTTTAAAGTAGATAAGCATATGATTATTTAGAGGTATTGGGAGATAGTCTCAAATGAACATATAAAAAACTTTTAATTGGCACGGTATTTGCATATTTACAACTGATTGTTGTGCGAATGCCAAAACGTGTTGGCATTCGCATTTGTTAACTGAAATGAGGATTTGCCCTTGATTAAATCAAAAAACAAACTTGCCACAGCGGTTTTGGCTTTGCCTAGTCTGTTAATCGTTAGCCAAGATTCAATAGCGGCTGATAACGCTCAGGAAGAGCCAACTGTATTAGAAAAAGTTTTGGTGACGGATAAAAAACCGGTGCCTAAAGCTTTAACGGTAACTGAAATTTCTCAAGATGAAATAACCAGTAAACAAGGACAAGTGTCTGATACTGCGAAATTATTGGAAGACACCGCAGGTATTAGTTTATACGGCGGTGGTGGGGTTTCTGCCTTGCCGGTGATTCACGGCTTGAATGATGACCGAGTCAAAATTGACGTCAATGGTATGACTATTACCTCGGCTTGCGCTAACCACATGAACCCACCGTTGTCGTATATCGACCGGACTAATGTTAGCAAAATTACCATTATGCAAGGCATTACCCCAGTCAGCATGGGCGGCGATAGCATTGGCGGGACGATTTCTGTGCAATCCCCTGAGCCAGTATTTGCTGAACCGGGTAAAGATATTTTGCTTAATGGTAAAGCGTCGACTTTTTACCGTAGCAATGGCGATTCGTTTGGTGGCAGTATCGCGGCAGGGGTGGCGAATCAAAATGTGCGCTTGGATTACACCGGTTCACACACCGAAAGTGGTAATTACAACGATGGTAATGGCAACGATGTCAAATCCAGCGCCTATGAAAATCAAAATCATGCGGCGACTTTATCGTTTAAAACCGACAATCATTTAGTGTCTATTAAAGGTGGTCAACAACATATGCCATTCCAGGGATTTCCGAATGCGCGCATGGATATGACCAATAATGACAGTATTTTTGGCAATATCATGCACAAAGGTAATTTTGATTGGGGGACTTTGGAAAGTAAGTTTTATTATGAAGATACTCGTCACAGTATGGATATTGGTGATGATAAACATAATCGTTATCTGGATGCGAATGGCGGTGGTAGTTTTGCCTATCCTAATGACAGAATGCCAATGGAAACCAGTGGCAGAAATTTAGGCTATAAAATTCAAGCCGAAATTCCGTTTAGTTCGCGCGATACCTTGAGAGTGGGTAACGAGTTTCACAGCAATAAAATTAATGACTGGTGGCCAGCAGTTCATACCAATACGACTAATCCTGGTGTGCCTTTAAATCAAGCCGGTAGCGCTTATTGGATGATGGCACCTGAAGCCTTTATTAACATCAATAATGGTCAGCGTGATCGTGTTGGGACCTTTGCTGAATGGGAAGCAAAATGGTCGCCGGAATGGCGTACTTTAGTTGGGTTACGTTATGACCATACCACTACTGATACGGGTAATGTAAAACCGTATAACCCTACTCTTATTGGTGGCGCTAACGCTGCTGGAGCGGGTTTTAGTCTCAACCAAGCCAATGCATTTAATGCCAAGGATCATGAACGCAATAATGACACGTTCGATGTCACAGCCATGACCCAATTTACCCCGAATAACATGAGCCAATATGAATTTGGTTACGCGCGGAAAAATCGTGCGCCTAATCTCTATGAGCGTTATACCTGGGGCGCTCGCAAAATGGATATGGCGATGAATGGCTGGTTTGGTGATGGTAACGGCTATAAAGGTAATATCAATCTGAAAGAAGAAACCGCGCATAACATTAGTTTTACAGCGGCATTTAATGAGCCAAGCAATAATTTGTGGAGTCTAAAAGCCACACCTTATTTTAGCTATGTTGAAAATTTTATTGACGCTGATCGATGCTCAGGTGCCGCGGCAAACGGCACACCTGATGGTTGTGATCCTGCTAATCAAACTGCACAAAATAGCTATGTTTATCTGCAATATGCCAATCATGATGCGCGTTTATGGGGCGTTGATGTCTCTGGTAGTCGTCAGTTGTACAGTGACAAAACCTTGGGGCAATTCTCAACCAGTACGGTCATGAGTTATGTGCGAGGCGAGCGCATGGATGGCGGCAATCTTTATCACATGATGCCATTCAATGCGAAACTTGGCTTAAATCATAAATTACAAGGTTGGCAAACTGCCTTGGAAATGCAGTTTGTTGATGGTAAGGATGATGTTCAGAGCATTCGTAATGAACAAACCACACCGTCTTATATTTTGCTGAATGCCAGAACCGGCTTTGAGTGGAAAATGGTTCGCTTCGATGTTGGATTAGATAACGTATTGGATAAACAATATTATCATCCGTTGGCTGGCGCTTATTTAGGTGATCGCTATGGCATGAATCCAACCGCAGCTTCTAGTGTTACCGTACCTTGGGGCAGAAATGTCGCTGGTATGGGCCGTTCGGTATTCGTCGGTATGACTTTAACCTACTAATACCTAAGCCTAATTAAGCCTAATAACGGAGCTATTGTCAAATCTGGTGTTCAGGCATTGATCAAGCGGCGATCTGATCGATGGTTTCCACTTCATTGCCGTCCTTGAATGGGACTCCGGTAATCACCTTGGCGAGATAATCAAATCCTCGTTGGCGTCGCCAGGTTTTCTCCGCCGATTGTCCCAGTTTGAACAGCATGTGTAACATGCCATCGCGAGCGAGACAGCCTTTTGCACGTTTGGTCCGATGGCGAATGGTGGCAAAGGTCGATTCGATCGGATTGGTTGTTCGAATACTTTGCCAGTGTTGAGCCGGAAAGTCATAGAACGCCAACAGTTCGCCTCGATCTCGAAACAGACATTCAACCGCCTTGGGATATTTGGCGTCATAGAGTTCGGCGAACTGGTCGAAGGCGCGCTCGGCGTTCTTCTGGGTATCAGCCTGCCAAATGTCATACAGTGACTGTTTCATCTTGGGTTGCACCGCTTTTGGAACGCGGTTGAGCACGTTGTTCATTTTATGCACCCAGCAGCGTTGTTGTCGGGTATCGCTGTACACTTCATCCATCGCCGCCCAGAAGCCCATCGCGCCGTCGCCAATGGCCAGCTTGGGGCTGTTCATACCGCGCGCTTTCAAGCCCAGCAGCACTTCCCGCCAACTCTGCGTCGACTCACGCACGCCGTCTTCAATCGCCAGAAAGCGTTTTTCACCGCGCTCATTGACGCCGATGATGACCAAGGCACACAGTTTGACATCTTCCGCTCGCAGGCCACTGTAAATGCCGTCGGCCCAGATATAGACCCACTGATCACGATCCAGGCGACTGGTTCGCCAATCGTCATATTCCGCCGCCCACTCCCGTTTCAAACGGGCCACGGTGCTGGCTGACAATCCCTGGGCATCCGGACCCACCAAGACTTCCAGCGCTGCTTCCATCTCACCACTAGAAATACCTTTCAAGTACAACCAAGGCAATGCGGCTGACAAGGAACGCGTCTTCCGAACATACGGCGGCACCAATGCAGAACGAAAGGTGGCGCCTTGGCCGTCTTTCGCCCGAACCTTGGGAACCTTCACCGCCACGGGCCCGATACCCGTCTGAATCTCACGCCCCGGTTGATAACCGTTACGAACCACGGCGGCCCGACCATCGCTCAGCTTCCGTTCGCTGAAGGCTTCCATATAGGCGGCCAATTCAGCTTCGATGGCTTGCTCAATCAGCTTGCGAGCCCCTTGCCGGATCAGGTCGGTCAATGGATCGGCATTCTCTTCTCGACTGGACAGGTCGATTACATTACTCTTCATCATGGCGTATCCTTGGATTTGATCGTTTTGTTTGGTCACAAATAATCAACCAGATACGCCGCTTCTCTTCAACTATCAAACACCAGATTCAGTTATAACTCGTTTGAGTGTTGTGCTAAATAATCACAAAACAACGCTGTTTTTTTGCGAACTAATTTGTAATCTTTATTTTTGTAACAATATGATTTAAAAAGTCTTTCATATAGGTTTAGTGCGTACTAACGCAGCCGAAAACATCACCAAAATTCGATACATGATTTAAAACAGATTGATCATTAACACTAGACAGTCTTGCTGTTAACCATCAAGTGCTGAGACATGACGACAGCAACCATAAACTGATTAAGGTTGACAAAATTTTGACGCTTTCCTGAGCGGATAAATTTATCGATTAAAAAACCCATCAAGCCTAGCAAAATTACCTATCGCCTCTCTATAATGCCTCGGTAATTCGGCTCGGTCTTTACCCTCATGCCCGATTAGGAATCCGACAAAACTAAGCCAGGCAAAATATGACTTCAACAGAAAACAGTTCATCAGAACAGACACTGATTTGCCCGTGGACTGGGGAGCGTTTGAATCGGCAAGAGGAAGAGGCGTTGGCGTTCCAGCGCGAGCAGGTAAGACAACAGCTCGTCGCGGAATTTTCATAAAGCCCCTTGTATCAAGCCAGAGCAGCGAAAGACCCCGAATACTGGAACAAATTCTCAACCGGCCGTGTGCGCTAGAATAATC
>JBJSYX010000134.1:0-3345 GCA_046090005.1 Methylomonas sp.
ATACCGTCGCGCGGCCAAAATGGACAATATCAAAGTGGTCGGTATTGATTGCCATATTGGTTCACAATTAACCGACACGGCACCGTTTCTTGATGCGACAGATCGTGTGTTGGCATTGGTTGATGCCTTACATGCCGAAGGTATCGAGTTGGACCACATTGATTTAGGTGGGGGATTGGGGATTTGCTATCGCGATGAGCAACCGCCACAGCCAGCCGAATACATTGAGGCGATTTTGCAACGCTTTGCTGATCGTGATTATGAGATTTTATTAGAGCCGGGCAGGGCGATTGTCGGTAATGCAGGAATTTTGCTGACCAAAGTTGAATACCTGAAACCGACAGCGAATAAAAATTTTGCCATTATTGATGCGGCGATGAACGATTTGGTTAGACCGTCTTTATATGGTGCATGGCAGGCGATTATTCCGGTCAATGCTGATAGTGAATCACCTGAACAAACTTGGGATATTGTAGGCCCAGTCTGTGAAACCGGTGATTTTCTGGGTAAGAATCGAGAATTAAAGCTGGCGCAAGGTGATTTGTTGGCGATTCGTTCTGCTGGGGCTTACGGCTTTACTATGAGCTCTAACTACAATTCGCGTCCCCGTGCGGCCGAAGTGATGGTTGATGGTGATCAAGTTCATCTGATTAGAGAGCGGGAATCGATTCCTCAATTATGGGCTGGTGAGCAATTGTTGCCTTGAGGTAGTTGTATGTTAATGAATTTCACCAAAATGCATGGTTTGGGTAATGACTTTGTCGTGATTGATGCGATCAATCAATCGATTGCGCTGAGCGACCAGCAGATACGTAAGCTTGCAGATCGAAACTTTGGGATTGGATTTGATCAATTGTTGATGGTCGATAAACCGATGACTGCCAATGCTGATTTTAAATATCGGATATTTAATGCTGACGGCAGTGAAGTTGCTCAATGCGGTAATGGAGCCCGCTGTTTTGCGCGATTTGTCCGTGATAAGGGGCTTACTGATAAAAATGAAGTAGTGGTTGATACCGATGCTGGGCAATTAATATTGCGGTTTGATAGTGAGGGTTTGATCACTGTCAATATGGGCGTTCCAAGACATGCGCCACAGCAAATTCCCTTGCTTGCTGATGCTGAGGCGGTTTCTTATGTAGCACCATTAAGCTTTGGTGAGCTTAGGTTTTCAGCGGTTTCTATGGGCAATCCTCATGCCGTGATTTTGGTGGATGATGTCAATATGGCTTCAGTTGCTGTCGTGGGGGCGGAAATGGAATCTCATGCATTGTTTCCGCAACGCGCCAATATTGGCTTTATGCAGATTATCAATCGTCAGCAAGTAAAGCTTCGGGTTTACGAGCGTGGTGCCGCTGAAACTTTGGCGTGTGGCAGTGGTGCTTGTGCTGCGGTTGTGGCTGGTATTGAATTGGGGTTGTTAGACCAAACAGTACAAGTGAGTCTGCCGGGTGGCGATCTAAAAATTAATTGGCAAGGACGTGGTCAACCGGTTTTGATGACGGGGCCGGCTGTTTCTGTTTATGAAGGGCAAATAAACCTATGAGTGATAGTCATCAAGGATTGGTTAGTGAGCAGCAGGTGGTTGAGTATTTGCGGTTACACCCCGATTTTTTTCAAAGTCATTTGGATTTATTAGAAAAAATGCATGTGCCACATCCAAGTGGTGATGCAATCTCATTAATTTCAAAACAGCTGGAAGTGTTCAGGGCAAGACATCAAGAGCAGGAAACGCAGTTGACTGCTTTGATTGAGATTGCCAGAGATAATGATGCGGCGTTTAATCGGATGCATGAGTTAACGTTGGCGATGTTGGAAGCCAGAAGTCTGGAGGATGCGGTTGCTAATTTAGGTGAGGTGTTGGCCGAATGTTTCTTAACCGATTTTGTCGCGATCAAAATTATCAAGGATTATCCGCAGTCGCCGATTAGTAATTTGTTTGTGTCACCTAACGATAGTAATTTGAAATATTTTGCTAATGAGCTAAATACCAATAAGCCCAAATGTGGGCGACCTACTTTTGTGCAGTCCTGTTTTTTATTTGGTGATGTTGCGCCAGAAGTGAAGTCTTGCGCGATTATTCCTATGGCTTTTACTGAAATGGAAGGGCTGCTGGCGATTGGTAGTCGCGATGAATCTCGGTTTCATTACAGTATGGGAGGGCTATTTTTGACTCAAATGAGTGAAGTGATTGGTACGCGGTTAATTGCTCTAATGCAGCAGCTTGATTGATGCGCGATTCGGCATTCCAAAGTTTGCAGGCTTTTTTAGATGACTTGTTGGCAACGATTGGCGCTTCGGTGCATACCATTAGCGCCTATCAGCGTGATCTAAATGGATTAGTTGGATTTTGTATTGAGCAGTCTTTGCAAGACTGGTCAGAAGTTGATGTTAGTCATATTCGCCAATTTGTCGCAACTCGGCATAAAAATGGCATTAGCGGTAAATCCATTCAGCGAGAGTTGTCGGCAATTCGTGGCTTTTATCGGTTTTTACTAAAAAGAGCGCTTGTTGTTCACAATCCTGCAAAAACAGTTCGCGCGCCCAAAGTGGCTAAGAGGTTGCCGAAGATTCTTGATGTTGATCAGGTGGCGGGCGTTTTGGATGCAAATCCAGATCAGGTGTCCGATGTGCGTGATTTGGCTATGTTTGAATTGTTCTATTCATCGGGCTTGCGTTTAAGTGAATTGGTGATGTTGGATTTAGCCGATATGAGGCTAGCAGAGGGTTTTGTTCGAGTAAGGTTCGGTAAGGGCGGCAAGGATCGGCAGGTGCCTGTTGGTGCTAAAGCGATTCAAGCTATTCGGTATTGGTTGAATTCGCGACCAGAAATCAGTTCGCAAGCTGTATTTGTTTCAATGCGCGGTGCTAGATTGAGTCAGCGTAATGTTCAATTGCGGTTAGATCGGTGGTGTAAAAAAAATGGATTGGCCGAGCATGTTCATCCGCATATGTTTAGGCATTCATTTGCGAGTCATTTATTAGAAGCTAGTCAGGATATAAGAGCGGTTCAAGAGTTACTTGGTCACGCCAATATCAACACTACTCAAATCTATACACACCTTGATTTTCAATACTTAGCGGCGGTTTATGATTGCGCTCATCCAAGGGCGAAGAAAAATAAATAAAAATAAAGCTTGACGAAATGTGAGAAAGCGCTAAAATGAGCGGCTCATCAGGACGGATTGGAACGAAAGTTGCTTAAGTCTTTTTGGGTTGCTCGATGTGGTCATTAATTAGTTTTCTGGCTTTTGGTTGTCTAGCTTCTTGGTTTGTTGTTTGTTTTCTACTTTGAATTGTTGTTTTGATTCGGTCTTGAAAATAAATGCTTGACAAGTTTTTAGA